>CAJYSL010000056.1 GCA_913777515.1 uncultured Mucilaginibacter sp. | reverse complement strand
GTTATCAGCGACTTTTTAAAAGCTTATGATTTGTTACCAGCTACCGCTCCGGAAACGGGCCGTATTACCAAATGGGCTGCGGCTCACTTTTTGGCCAAGGCTTACCTGTTCCGCGCCAGCGAATTATATAACGACTGGAACAGCGATACCAAAACCGACGACCTGAACAACGCCATTAAATACGCGGATCTGGTAATTAACACCAGCGGCCACACACTGGCTACCAACTTTAGCGATTTGTGGAACTTCACTACTGTTGATGGTCCGAACGAAACCAACAAGGAAATTATCCTGGCGGCTCAGTTCTCCAACAACACTGCTACGCAGGGCCGTTACGGTAATCAGGTGCATTTGTATTACCCGTCGGTTTATCAAAACTTACCGGGTATGCAACGCGATATTCCAGGCGACCGCGAGTTTCAGCGTATGCGCTCTACAGACTATGCCCTGGATGTATATGACCGTGTAAACGATTCACGTTTTTGGAAGAGCTTTAAAACCAGTTATTTGTGTAACCGTCCGTCATCTGCTCCAACCTGGACTGCCGCTACCGCGCCAAACGCATCACTGGTGGGCAAGCCCAAGTTTGCTGGTGGTGAAGAGTCTATCCGTTATGTAATTAATAACGCCGGTGATACCCGTTACACTACAACCAATATCGCCTTGCGTGCGCCAAACATGTACGTGCGTTATTTTGCTGGTCAGCCCGAAAACTTACAGGGTGGGCATGGTAACTACGGCGTGAGCCAGTATGTTGCCCTTTCTAAATTTATGGATGGCTCGCGTAACGCGGTGGCATCGCAATTTGGTCAGCGCGATGGTATTTTGGCCCGCCTGGCAGAAACCTATCTGATTGCTGCCGAAGCTTACGGCCGTTTAGGTAATTACGGTGCAGCACTGCCATACATCAACCGTGTGCGCGACCGTGCCGCTTATAAAGACGGCGAAAACCGTGAGGCTTATGTTGATGGGGGGGTAGCTTATAAAAATAACACCGCTGCTAATACCGCTCAGTTTGTTTCTTACTCGGATAAAAATACCTATTATGAGTCGAACAACATCTCAGCACCTACTACAGCAAACACGCTAAACAGCATGCACATCAATAGCATCGGTGACATTCTGAACTCAAATCGTGAGTTTTACAGCCGTTTAGGTGTCGCATCGGATGCTGACAAGTTTTTAACTTTCATCCTTAACGAGCGCTCGCGTGAGTTGATGGGTGAGTTGATGCGCTGGGAGGATTTAGCGCGTACCAAAACATTGGTTAAGCGTACCGCAATCTTTAGCGACGAGGCCCGCCCAAGCGAATCCAAACACTACGTGCGCCCTATTCCGCAAACCTTCCTCGACCAAATCAGGAAAGACGGTAACCCGTTAAGCCCTGCAGAAAAAACTGCTTTGCAAAATCCGGGTTATTAATCGTTTTTGTATATATGAAGAGCCCCAGCCGGACTATCCGGTTGGGGCTCATTTTTTATATGAATAATTGAAGGTTAAGAGGATTCTCAATCCATCTCCTGCCCAAATTGCAGCATATATCCGTTATTGTCGTAAATGGCAAATTCGCGCATATTCCACTCAAAGGTTTCAATAGGATACACTACATTAACCTGGTCTTTCAGCCGGTTCCACAACTCATCCACTTCATCAGTAACAATGTAAAGCGAACCGGTAAACGCCGGTGCTGCAAAGGGCATGTGCGCATTCGGTGTAGCAATCATAATTTCGACAGCGCCCGAGCTCAATGACGCCCAGCCCCAATCATCATTGCGCGACTGGCAAACAAAGTCTAAAACTTGGGTGTAAAAATCAATAGTTTCGGCAAATGCATTGGTGCGCAGCAAAGGGGTGAGGCTTTTAAAGGGCATGGCTTCATGATGGAATTAAAATAAAGTTGGCTGCTCATCTGTTGCCTTAATATCAACGCTTACGCTGTCGCCAACATTAATCAATCCTCCTTGAATAATGCGGGCAGTAATGCCGCCATGCCCGCGCACGGCATTGTAACCGCCGGGGCCTAATATCTCTTCCATCCGCGAGCAGGGGTGGCACTCGCCGGTATATTCGAGCAAAACGTCGCCCACCCAAAATTTGCGGTCTTTAAGAGCTAACAGGTTAATGCCGCTTACCACAATGTTGCGGCGCAGCATACCGGGCGTCAGGTTGGGCAGTCGCATCACCGAGGCAATCAGGTCCAGGTGTTCCTGCTGTATCAAGGTCACCTGCCGTTTGCTGGTAGCCGAGCCCGAAAAATGGTCGCCCGCCAAACCTTTTAAGGTCAGTGCTTCTACCTGTTGTAACGATTGTAGCGGCGCTCGGCGTTTGGGCCTAATGCCAATCCAGTTTACCTCGCCTTGCTGAGGCATCGTGTCCATCAACTTTTGCAGTGGTGAGTTGGCAGATAATTTCATATTTCAAAAAGACATTTACAAAACCTGTTGTTCAAACAAACGCTGCAGGGTGGCATCGGCATCAGTACAAAACCCCGGGTGTACCTTAGAGGCCTGCACCACGGTACTGCGGGTAGCTGTCAGCCAGCGGAATCGTGAGGCATTGTCCAGCCTGCCAATAGGCCCGCTGCCTGCACTGCCATGGCAAATACGTTCAAAGGCCTGTAGGTTGGCGGTCACGTCATCCAAACACAAATCCCGGCATAGGGCAGTTAAACGTTCGGCATCAATAGCATACCGGCATTGCAGGTATTTTAACCGCTGACTAAAAATTATCACGCCTACATTCATAAACTCCTCGCGCTCTACCCTGGGTACAACGCGTATCACGGCGTACTCAAATAAGTGCTGCTCTGGCATTTTTGGCTTCGGTTAAAAATATGTGGGATGCTTCAATACGCATCTTTAAAAATTCATAATATACATTGCGCCGCTGTTCGGCTGTCTCGTCTGATGACGGGTCGAGCAGCCATTCGTCCGGAATTAAATCAACAATCGCCTTCAGCTTTTCGTTGGTTAAGATGTTTTTGTACTCAGCATCAACCGCATCCAATTCGCTGGCCCAGGGCAGCAGCACGTGGTCTTTGATGGGTGCAAATGGGCGCACGGCCTGCTCGCGCCAGTTGTGCCAGGTATGATGAAAATACAGGGCAGCGCCATGGTCAATCAGCCATAACTCTTTATGCCACATCAGCATATTCGTATTGCGCGGGGTGCGGTCAACGTTGGTGATCAGGCAATCGAGCCAAACAATTTGCGAGGCCAGTTTGCTGTCGGGCTGTGTAACTACGGCATCAAAAGTGATGGCACCTTGCAGGTAGTGCAGCGCCAGGTTTAAGCCGGTGCTGGCTTTAAGTAAATCCTGTATTTCTTCGTCGGGCTCGGTGCGGCCAAAGGCGGTATCCAGGTTGGCAAACACCAGTTCGGGCACCTTTAAGCCCAGCACACGGGCCAGTTCGCCGCCAATGATTTCGGCAATCAGCGCCTTAACGCCCTGGCCGGCCCCCCTGAATTTGAGTACGTATAAAAAGTTGTCGTCTGCCTCGGCAATGGCCGGCAGCGACCCTCCCTCGCGCAACGGCGTAACGTAGCGGGTAACGTTTACCGTTCGTAAAGGAGATGGATAATGGTCCGTCATGTTTAATGCTTTGCGGTTTGCCATCGGTTGTTGCACTCCGGCAATACTTTTCAAAGATACAACCCTGGTTCGGGTTTTTATAGGCTTCTGTCTTTTGGGGTAGGATGCAGATTCAGCATTGGGTGTTAATTGTCCGAAGAGAATCTTCCATTTTTAGGGCTAAGTTTAAATTTTGAGGCATTCAATAAAGTATTGTGCAATTAGCTATCTTGTAATCATTGCAAATACTTATGAAGCCATTTTTTACCTTATACTTTTTATTGTTGTTAAGTTCGCTACGTAGCCCGGCGCAAATATTGTCGGCCAACAATTTACAATCCATCGGCGACTTAAAATTGGAGTCGGGCGAGGTCATTAAAAACTGCACCCTCGGCTACCGCGTACACGGCAAGCTGAATAGTGACCGTAGCAATGCTGTAGTTTTCTGTACTTGGTTTGGCGGAAACGCGGCCGGGGTAGAGAGTATGAAACCCTGGCTGGCCATTGATACCAATAAAAATTGTTTAATTATTATTGATGCGCTGGGTGATGGCATTTCTGCATCGCCATCCAACAGCAAACTACAGCCGGGAGCAGATTTTCCAAAGTTTACCATTCGTGATATGGTGAATAGCCAATACAACCTGCTTACCCAAAAGCTAAAAATTAAGCATGTGCGTGCCGTAATGGGGATATCTATGGGCGGCATACAAACCTTTGAATGGGCTGTAAGCTACCCCGATTTTATGGACGTGCTTATCCCGATTGTGGGTAGCCCGCAACCTACCAGCTACGACTTAATGCTATATCAAACCATTGCGCACCTCATTGATGCCAGTCCTGAGTACCAGCATGGGCGGTATGTCACCAATCCGCACATAGCATCCGTCGGTATGGTATTCGATTTGTTTTTAACCACACCGAGCAACCGGGTGAAAACGGTTCCGCGGACCGCCGTTCCGCAGTGGATAGCCAACACCCAAGCGCAATCCGCTGGTCACGATTGGAACGATACCTATTACCAGATAACCGCCATTATCGGGCACGATATTTCCAGGTTGTTCCATTCATCAATGCCGGAAGCTGCGGCGCACGTAAAAGCCAAAATGCTCATCATCACTTCGCTGCAGGATATGGTGGTTAACCCGACTCCGGCTATTGCCTTTTCAAAATTGCTGCCGGCCCGATTGGTTGAACTCAATGACGAAAAAGGCCATTCGGCGCCGGACTTTAACAACTCGCAAATGAGGGAAGCCATAGTCGAAGCACTGGCCAAATGGTAAATTAAAAAATCCTGAACCTAACTACATCTTCAATGAAAAAAAGAGTAACCCAGTTTGCCTTCGTCATCATGATGCTTTTGATGGCATTTTGGTTGTACAAGCGTTTTTATCATGATACAATTGACACGGGGCAGTTATCGAAATACATTAAGCCGCTTGATACCACTTTCAGTGCTTTTGACGTTGTTGGGCAAAACGCCAAAATAATGGCCATAGGCGAGTCGGCCGACGGCAGTGCTGAATTTAACCGCCTCCGGCTAAATGTGTTTAAGCGACTGGTGACCACATGTGGCTACAGGCTATTTTTGATTGAAGGAGATTTTGGTAAATTTTTGCCTTTGAGCCGTTACGTCGAAACTGGGGAGGGCAATGTGGATGAATTACTTGACGCAACCGGCGCTTGGATATGGAATACGCGGGAATTAAAAGACATTATTTTATGTACGCGAAACTACAATACAGCGCATAAGCGTCAGGAATATCTTCATTTTTATGGTATCGATTTGCAGGGTGCTAACGGCGTGTTTGAGTATTTAACTACTTACGCTAAAATCCCATTTACGGATACCGCTTTTTTACATCAGCAAATACGACTATTTAGACGGAGCCGTAAAAGCGATGCCTACCCGGCACAACTACAAAAAATTATAACTTACTTAAAGGCCATGCCGAGCTTAACAACCGATTCCGTTGCGCGGCTTTGCATCAACATATTGCAGGAGCGTTTAAAAGTTATGCCATACGACAAAAGCGAAACGGTTGAAATGCGCGACGGCTTTTTGGCGCAAAACATTAGTTTTATTTTAGACACTCTGCACAAAAACAGAAAGGCCTTGCTGGCTGCGCATAATTACCACGTCAGCGCCAACCCTGTTACAGGGAAGCAAACTTGCGGAACTTATTTACGCAAAAAATACGGCCAAGGTTACTACGCAGTGTTTGTTGATTTTGCAAAGGGGAGTACCCGGGTTATGAACAACCCAAATTCCGGAAAATATGAGTTGCCATTGGCAGATAAAACGCTTTCGGCGCAATGGTATGCTTTGCACAAACCGAAATTTTTTATCAACCTGCGTAATTTACCTCCAAAAGCAAATGACCTGCTCAACCAGCAATTAAGATTTCATGCCATTGGTTCAACCCACCGTGACCCGCAAAACGCCGTTATGGATTATAACCTGGCCCGGCAGTTTGATGGTTATGTCTATCTGCCCGAAATCACAGAATCAACTAAAATCAAACGATAATAAGATTTATTGCCCGCTACCCCTAATTTGAGCGACAATGAAGGAGGCCATGTCGGGATTATTTATGGCTCCAAAAGCTTTCGCATAAAAGCAATTAGTTCGAAAGCATAATAAAATATAAATAATTTATGGAATCGGTTAGTGCCCTGCATCATAGATGTAAACTAACCGAACATGAACAGACCTTATTTACTTTTTACCCTGCTTTTGCTGTTCGCAACATTGGGTAACCGGGCACTTTGTCAGGCGCCTCAGCTTACCGTTAACGGGCAGCCCAACAACGGGGTAAAGCTGCAAGCATTAAAAATTGATGTTGCAGTGTATAGTAACATCAGCCGTACGGCCTGGCAAATGACATTTTATAACACCACCAACCGCATACTGGAAGGCAACCTGCTTTTTCCGCTTAAAAACGGCGTGAGTGTAAGCCGCTATGCCTTGGATATTAACGGACATATGCGCGAAGGTGTACCGGTTGACCGCGGCAAAGCAGCCGTTGTATTTGAATCTATTGAACGCCGTGGTGTAGACCCCGGCCTTTTAGAGAAAGCCGAAGGCAATGCTTTTCGCACTCGTATCTACCCAATAAATCCGCACAGTAGCCGCACGGTTATTATTGGATATGAGGAGGAAATTAACGCCGACAGCAAAGCTAACCTCAATTTTGTTTTGCCACTGCAACTCATGGACACTATTCCGCAGTTTTCACTCAATGTGGCAGTTGTGCATAGCGCCGCCGCGCCTTTGCCTGGTGAGGGCGATGGTAAACTGCAGTTTGAAAAACAGTCTGATACCTACACGGCTACCTTGCAAAAGAGTAACTACGTACCGGGTCGTAATATTTCGTTTTCGGTACCGCAGCCCAAAGGTAATGCCGATGTATTGATGCAGGCTTTTGGTAGCAAATATTATTATTACATCAGCACAGCTTTGCCTGCCGAGACCATAGCTAAACCGCTACCCAAAAAGATTACTTTGTTTTGGGATGCATCTTTAAGCGGAGCCAGCCGCAATACTACTCAGGAATTAGCCTTACTTAACGCCTATTTTCAAAAAATTAACAATGCTCAGGTCACGCTGGTTACTTTCAGCAATGCAATCGTCAGCAAAGAAAATTATAACGTAAGCGGCGGCCAATGGTCTGGCCTTAAAAACAAGCTGGAACAAATTATTTACGACGGTGCTACCAACTACAGTTGCCTCGACTGGCAGCACACCAACGCCGACGAATGTTTACTGGTGAGCGACGGGCAGCAAACTTTTGGTAAACTACCCACACAATGGCCCGCTATGCCTGTAAATTGCATCACTTCGTCATCCACGGCCGATTACAGTTACCTTGGCCTCGTTGCCCGTAAAACAGGTGGCAGTGTTATTGATTTGACAACAACCAATATACCGCAGGCACTAAACACTTTGATGGTACAGCCGTTGCGGTTTATTAATCTGAAAAGCAATGGTATTACTGAGGAAAATTACGCAGCGATGCCGCACGGCGCCGGATCGGCGTTCAGGCTGGCGGGTGTAACCCGTAATCCTAATCAAACGCTTACGCTGCAATTTGGCTACGGCAATAAGGTAACGTTTGAAAAAAATGTAAAAGTCGATGCGGCAGATGAAGCCACAGCTGAGATAAACGTTCCGAAGTTATGGGCACAGCAAAAAATAAACGAATTAGATATGGCTTACGATGTAAACCGCAACGAAATTGAGTCGCTTGGTAAACGTTTTGGTTTAGTTACCCGCAACACCTCGCTCATGGTACTCGAAAGCGTGAGCGACTACATACAATACCAAATTGAGCCACCTGCCGAATTAAGGGAAAGTTATGATGCCATTATGAAGCAGCGCGCCTCCTTGCAGGAGCGGCAGATGAGCAATAACCTGACGACAGCCAAAAACATTCAAGCGGAACTTAAACAGTGGTATCAAACTGATTTTGGCGAAAAGGCTTTGCCAGTTGTTCAGGAGTCCGCAGATAAAAAGGCTGCACGTTCGTCTCGTCGAAGGGTTAATCCAACTATCAACGGTGAATTACCATCATCTGCCGCTATGCTAAATGACGTAGTTGTGGTAGGCTATGGCACGCAAAAAAGAACATCTGTTACCGGCTCGGTAGTCACGTTGCAGGGCCGTGTGCCCGGTTTAAGTGTCGCCCCTGCAGACCAAACTGAAGCCAAGGTTATGCTACGCGGAATGAGCACGACTAACGCACAGGCCCGGGTAGATGAACCTGCCGGGTATTACAACAATAGAGGCAAGTCTGATACCATCACCAACGCCCGTTCATCAATTCGGGCCAACATAAAACTCATGCCGCAAGACAATCAAACAGAGTACCTTAAAATTATAAAAACTACCCAAAAGGCTTCACAATATCAAAAATACCTGGAGCTAAGAACTGCCCAGGTAGGCAACCCTGTTTTTTACTTTGATGTTGCTGACCATTTCAGTAAAATCGGAAACAGGGAGATAGCACTGCGCATATTAAGCAACTTGGCCGAGCTTGGGTTGGCAGACGAAGAATTATACCGCATGTTAGGATATAAACTGAAACAAATGGGTGATTATGAAAATGAAGTGCTGGTGTTTAAAAAAATAACAGAATTGCGCCCTTTAGAACCGCAAAGTTACCGCGATTATGGTTTGGCTTTGGAGGATGCCGGCCAACACCAGCAGGCAGCCGAAGTGTTGTATAGTGCCATGACTAAAAGTTATTCGCCTGATGCTGATAATATATACAGAGGAATTCAGGAAATATTTTTACCCGAAATAAATCGCATTTTGGTAAAGCATAAAGGCGCTGTCAAATTGCCCCAAATGGATAAAACACTCATCGGCGCTATGCCGACAGACATTAGAGTGGTGATGAATTGGAACAAGAACAACACAGACATTGACCTTTGGGTAACTGACCCCTCCGGCGAAAAATGTTACTATGGCAACGCGAGAACACATGCCGGCGGGCGCATATCGCGCGACATGACGAACGGCTTTGGCCCTGAGCAGTTTTTGCTCAAAAAAGCTGTTAAAGGCATATATAAAATTGAAATTAATTATTACGGCGACAGGCAAGTCACCATTAGCGGACCAACTACCGTAATGGCCGAGCTTTATACCCGTTATGGCACACCGCAGGAGAAGAAAGAAATTATCGTATTGCAGATGGCCAAAACAGCCAAAGGCACCGTTTATATTGGCGACCTGGACTTTTAGTAATCTGTTATCAGCGCAAGGCGTTTTATAACTGTCTTGCGCTGATAATTTTAATGGCTAAGCGTGTTTTCGGTTCAACCAAGCCCTAACCGGCTCGTCGTAATATTTAAGACATAAGTATGCAACTGCAACGGAGCCAAAAAAGGTAAGTAGCGCATAGGGTAGTGCAGTGCCTAAGCTCACAACGGGCCTATCGCTTACCCAACCCGTATAAATGTAAATAAAACCATAGTGAGTGATGTATAACGGATAGGAGAGGTCGCCCAGGAATTTTGAAACCTTGGCTGTTACAGGACTGTTGATGTCGCCGCTGGCTCCTAAATATATAATGATGGGAAATACGAGAATAATAACAAGGGCTTCGTACAAGCCATTCATCCAAAAATGTTGCATTCCGCCAAAGCGGGGCAGGGCCAGTACCAGCACCAGCAAAAGGCTGCACCATATAAATGCGTTTTTAAAATGCGCAGGCTTAACCGTGCGCGATAATAGCAGGCCCGCCATAAACGGGAAAGCCACCCGCGTAAAGCCAACCCTTAACTGCTCTGCCGTAAGCGACCAGCCGCCCGTGATGTCGCCCGTTTTACAAGTAACTAAATAATGTATCAGCACACCCGCCGCCAATCCGGTTAATAGGGCCAGCACAGGTTTAGATGCTTTGCGCAGTCCCAGTGCATAGGCAATATTAGCCAGGTACTCAAAAAACAGCGACCAGCCTGGTCCGTCGAGCGGGTGCATTTCCTGCCAGCCGCGTATATCCATCGATACAGGGATGGGTATGAGCGTAAAACCAATCAGCATTACCAGCAGCATTTTCCATACCGGCACGGTATGAATGAGCGGAAACAAGGTAGAGTCAGAGTAATAAAAACAAGCTGCGCCAATAACCATCCCCATAATAACCATGGGTTGCAGGCGATATAACCGGCGTTTAAAAAAGCCACCGATGTTCAGTTTGTCCCAGCGGTCGTCGTAAGCGTAACCTATTACAAAGCCCGACAGCAGAAAAAAGAAATCGACCGCCAGGTAACCATGATTGATGATTTGGGTGAGGTGACTGCTGGCGTGGGCCTCAAAAATATGAAAAGTCACCACCACCAGGGCAGCTACCCCGCGAAGCCCATCCAACACGGGGTAATGTGGTTTGGTCGCTAACGTGTTTAACTGAGACATCAGGTTTATCCGTTTACAATTGATGAAACCGTGAATATAAAGTTTCCGGTCTGTAACCGAGGGTTAATGCGGCAGGAAAAGGCCATTCGGCCGAGTTATAGCCAAATAGTTACATTGATAGTAAAAGCGTCTGGTCAGTATCGCGGAGCGAATGCCTCTTAAATTATATTTTTTTGCATGTATAAACCGTTGATTATGCATACGTTAAGCCAAGGTTATGCAAATATCTGCTTGTGTATGCAGAAAAAGCTAAAACTATTGCTATATTTGCAGTGTTGAAAGACAAAAATAATGCGGGATGGAGCAGTTGGTAGCTCGTCGGGCTCATAACCCGAAGGTCATAGGTTCGAGTCCTGTTCCCGCTACCTGAAAAAAGCCTCTTAGAGAAATCTGAGAGGCTTTTTTGTTGGAGTTGGATTTTGGGGGAATCCGAGATTGCTTATAAAACATCCGTTGCTGCAATACTTACTTTCAATCATTTGGGTCAAATTCTACAATCCATTCAATACCATACTTGTCGCGAAACATACCTGCATAAGTACCCCAAGGGCTATCATCAACAGGGCCTTCCACATCGCCTCCGGCGGATAAGCCCGTGAATATCTGGTCAGCTTCCTCGCGGCTGTCGGCAGCCAGGTGTATTTTCGAGCGGTTTTCGTTTTCATCTACCCGGCCCATAAAGCCGGGTACGTCGTTGGCAACCAAAACGTTGTTTTTGCCTACCGTCAGGCCGATGTACATTATTTTATCAGCGTCCTCATCGCTTACCTTAAACTCATCACTTTGCAGGTCTTTAAAGCGGACAATCTTGGTAAATGTTCCGCCCAAAACAGATTGGTAAAATGTAAACGCTTCTTCGGCGTTGCCGTTAAAGTTAATCCAGGGGTTAATGGCTTTCATATTTGGTTTGTTTAGTTTTATAATGAAGTACGCAATATAAGATGTTGTGTAAAAGGTTTTGCAATTCGACTAAGTTAATAAGCTTTGTGGTTTTATTGTGCTGATGGAATTTGATTAGAATAAAAAGTATATTTTTAATTAAAATGAATCGACTTACTATCACGGCAAATCAAGTTAAAACAATATGCTGGCAAGAAGATAAGCTTATAGATTGGGTCGGTGGAAAAATTTATTCATTAGATGGAACTTGTGAGGAGCTCGGACAATATTATGCATATAGTTTTGACAGTGCGGTAAGTTCGGCAGGCGGCCAATATGTATTTATCTACCAAAAATTAGGAACAAAAGGTATTCTGCTGAAAAACGGTGAACTGTTGAGGGAAATAAACCGTTCCTATTATTTTGCGAATGCTTATGAATATCCTGCCGTAATAGCCACAGTTGGAAATAAAACGTATCTTATCCATTGTCCTATTGCTTATAATCAACTTGATTTTGAGGATGTAGAAACCGGCGAAATCGTAACTAACATCAAAGGAAGAAATCCGGATGATAGATTTCACTCGCGGTTAGAACTAAGCCCCAACGGTAAGTATTTGATGAGCAGAGGATGGATTTGGCACCCGGTGGATGAGGTATCGTTATTTAATATTAAAGATTGCCTGAATAATCCACAGTTGCTCGACTGTCCGCAGTTCCAGCCCTTAGTCGGTGTCGAAATAAATACAGCAAGTTTTTTGGACAACGAGACAATTTTGCTCAGCTCCACTGATGAAGTCTTGGATGAAGAACTTTGTTACAGTGTATTACCTCCTAAGCATTTAGCCAGATGGAATTTTAACAGAAATCAATTTTCTGAACCGGTAAGCTTTAAAAGCGATTTCGGAAATTTGTTTGCCATCGATGTTTGTAAGGCTTGGGATATGTACCGCTATCCTAAAATTATCGACGTCAATACTGGTGAAATATTATCTTATGATAGCACTATTGACACCGGCAAACAACAGTCCTCAATAATACAAAACACGGCCGATTACCCGTCGATAGCCTACAACAGAAACACTAAACAGATGGCCATTAAATCGTTAGACGTAATCCATATTTTTACGCCTTAAGTTTAAACGTTGAGCGTTCACTATGTTCTTAAATACAATTCCCTAAATCTTCCCCCTCCAATCTTTAATCAAATCAATATAACTGTCGCTTACCGGCAGTTCGGCATCTTTTAGAAAGACCTTCTTGTTTTGTAACGATAATATTTTATCAACAGCCACGGCATAGCTGCGGTGGATGCGTTTAATTTGAAGGGCAGGCAGCTTTTCTAACAGCGCCTTCATGGTCATCAGGGTGAGTATGCGCTTGCCGTCCGACAGGTGGATTTTGACGTAATCCTGCATGCTTTCCAGGTATTCGATGTCGCTTACAGCAATTTTAACCATCCGGTATTCGCTGTACACGTAAATGCTTGCTTCGCTTTTTTCGGTTGGGTTGCTGTTTTTGTACTGGTAAAAGTCGGCGGCTTTGCGGGCGGCCTTTTCGAAACGCTCAAAGCTGATGGGTTTAAGTAGGTAATCAATGGCTTCCAGTTCAAAGCCTTCTACGGCAAAATTACGGTAGGCGGTGGTAAAAATGATGATGGGTTTAATCTCTAACGAACGTACCAGGTCAAGACCGGTAATGTCGGGCATGTTGATGTCGATAAACAATACATCAATAGGATGCTGGCGCAGATATTCAGCGGCCGACATGGCGTTCTCAAAAGTGCGCACCAGCTGCAAACATGGCAGCCTGGCTACATACGTGCTGATGAGTTTTAACGCCAGTGGTTCGTCATCAATTGCAATGCAGTTTAAGGTCATGCTTTATCTAATTGTATTTGAAGGTCAACTATATAAAAGCCATCTGCTTCGGTAATAGTCAAGGTATGCCTGCCGGGATATAAATGGTTTAACCGGTGGCGGGTATTTTCCAGACCGACACC
>CAJYSL010000055.1 GCA_913777515.1 uncultured Mucilaginibacter sp. | reverse complement strand
ATTGCCAAAATGGGCGTGCAACAAGCTACCGGCGCTATGGAAGGTAAAGAGGTACGCATTGGCCCTATGGCCACCGGCTACTGGAGCACCCTAACCACCATCGTATCAACCGGCTCGGTTAACGGTATGCACGACAGTACCATGCCGCTCACCGGCGCCTGGCAATTGTTAGGTATGATGATTAACGGCTTTTTTGGAGGTTGCGGTGTAGGTATACTAAATTACTTTATCTATCTCATTATAGCCGTATTTATTTCGGGATTGATGGTAGGCCGTACGCCTGAGTTTTTAGGCCACAAGGTTGAAGCCCGCGAGGTTAAAATTGCGGCACTCATCACCTTGCTCAGCCCGTTCCTGATACTGGCAGGTACTGCCCTGGCAGCATTCATCTTCACTAACTTTGGCAATGCCGATTGGGCCGTTAAACCATCTAACTGGTTAAACAATCCTGGCTTCCATGGTTTCTCGGAGATGCTGTATGAGTTTACCTCGGCCAACGCCAACAACGGCTCCGGCTTTGAAGGCTTGGGCGATAACAATATCTTCTGGAACGTAGGCACTGGGGTGGTACTCATCTTGGGTCGCTTCTTACCAATTATTGGTCCGGTTGCTATTGCAGGCCTGTTAGCACAAAAGAAGTACGTGCCTGAGTCGGCCGGTACACTGCGTACTGACACCTTTACTTTCGGTGTAATGACACTGGCTGTAATCCTGGTACTGAACGCCTTGTCATACTTCCCGGCATTAGCCTTAGGCCCTCTGGCCGAGTATTTCTCTATGGCTCATTAAAAGTTTTTTCTCTCAATAAAGAACAAATGATACTTAACCGGCCCAACCGGGCCGGTTACTTACTCAACATAAAAATGAAAAATCAATCCGATAAATTATTTGAACCTGCTTTAGTGCAATCCGCACTTAAAGAGTCAATTATAAAACTTGACCCACGCATCATGATGCGTAACCCGGTAATGTTTACCGTAGAAGTGGGTACTGCTGTGATGTTATACGTAACCATATACAGCTTTACGCATACCGGTCAGGGTTCATGGGTATACAATTTAATCATTTTCCTGATTTTATTACTAACCGTATTGTTTGCCAACTTTGCAGAGGCTATTGCCGAAGCCAGGGGAAAAGCACAAGCCGACAGCTTGCGCAAAACCCGCGAAGACACACCAGCCAACCTGGTTGATGCTAACGGCAACATTTCGGTAGTATCATCAAGCCAGTTAAAAAAAAACGATATGTTCGTGTGTCAGGCCGGGGATACCATTCCTACGGACGGCGAGATTATAGAAGGGCTGGCCACCATTGACGAATCGGCCATCACCGGCGAGTCTGCACCGGTCATCAGGGAAGCCGGCGGCGATAAATCATCCGTAACGGGTGGTACCAAAGTTTTATCTGATAAAATTAAAGTATTGGTAACCACCCAGCCCGGCGAAAGCTTTTTGGATAAAATGATTGCTTTGGTTGAAGGTGCCTCCCGTCAGAAAACACCCAACGAGATTGCCTTAACCATTTTGCTGGCCAGTTTTACCATTGTGTTTATCATTGTGTGTGTAACGCTCAAACCGTTTGCCACTTACGCCAATACACCTATCACCATCGCGGCTTTGATTTCGTTATTTGTTTGTTTAATTCCAACTACCATTGGCGGTTTACTATCAGCCATCGGTATAGCTGGTATGGACCGTGCGCTGAGAGCCAACGTAATCACCAAATCAGGTAAAGCGGTAGAAACAGCCGGTGATATTGACGTACTGCTTTTAGATAAAACCGGCACCATCACTATCGGTAACCGTAAAGCCACCCAGTTTTGGCCGGCTCCCGATGTTAGTCCGGACGCCTTGGTAAAAGCTGCCGTGCTGGCTTCGTTAGCTGACGAAACTCCTGAGGGGAAATCTATCATTGAGCTGGCCAGCAATCACATGACTATCCCATCTGTTCCGGCTGGTGCTGAGTTTATCAAGTTTACTGCCGAAACCCGCTCAAGCGGTATCAATACCCCTGATGGTAACCGCACCCGTAAAGGCGCTTATGACAGTATGCGCAAAATGGCGCTGAACGCCGGTCATACGGTATCAAACGCAGTGAAAGAACGCGTACAGGCCATTTCTTCTAACGGTGGTACGCCATTGGTAGTTACTTACAACGAAGAGGTTTTGGGCACGATTGAATTGCAGGATATCATTAAACCCGGTATTGCCGAGCGCTTTGAAAGGTTACGTAAAATGGGCGTAAAAACCGTAATGGTAACTGGTGATAACCCACTGACTGCAAAATTCATCGCCGAAAAAGCCGGTGTAGACGATTTTATTGCCGAGGCTAAACCTGAGGATAAAATGAACTACATTAAACAAGAACAAGCCACCGGTAAACTGGTAGCCATGATGGGCGACGGTACCAATGATGCCCCTGCCCTGGCCCAGGCCGATGTGGGTGTAGCTATGAACAGCGGTACGCAGGCAGCCAAGGAAGCCGGTAACATGGTGGATTTGGATAACGACCCTACCAAGCTGATTGAAATTGTAGAGATAGGTAAACAGTTGTTGATTACCCGTGGTACTTTAACCACTTTCTCAATCGCTAATGACGTAGCCAAGTATTTTGCCATTGTTCCGGCGCTGTTTATTGCCTCTATCCCAGCATTGCAAAGCCTTAATATTATGGGCCTGCATAGTCCTGAGAGTGCCATCTTATCAGCGGTTATTTTCAACGCTATCATTATCCCGTTGCTTATTCCGCTGGCATTAAAAGGTGTAGAGTATAAACCTATCGGTGCCAGTGCACTGTTACGCCGTAACCTGCTGATTTATGGTGTTGGCGGCGTGGTTGCCCCTTTTATTGGTATCAAACTCATTGATATGGTGGTAGGCCTGATGGTGTAAGTAAGTAGTATTAATTATTAAAAAAGACATGAAAACATTAGCTCAATCTATAAAATTAACCCTGGCACTCATGGTATTGCTATGTGGTATATACCCGGTTATTATTGCTTTTGCCAGTAAATTATCTAAAGGCCAGGGCAATGGCGAAACCATTGTGGTGAACGGAAAAGTAGTTGGTTATACCGCCCTTGGACAAAAGTTTGACCAACCGCAATACTTCTGGTCGCGGCCGTCGGCAGTTGGCTATAATGCAGCCGGTTCGGCAGGATCTAACAAAGGTCCAAGCAATCCTGATTATTTAAAAGAGGTTAACAACCGCATTGATACCCTATTAAAATACAATCCAGGCATCAAACGCAGCGACATCCCGGCCGATTTGGTGACCGCCTCCGGCAGTGGTTTAGACCCTGATATTTCGCCCGAGGCTGCCCGCCTGCAAGTTAAACGTGTTGCTGCTAAACGTGGTTTAAGCGAGCAACAAGTAGCTGCACTGGTAGAAGGCCACATCCAAAAACCATTACTGGGCTTGTTTGGCCCTGCTACGGTTAACGTATTAGCGCTTAACATCGCTTTAAGCGACCTTAAAAAATAAACAGTATAACTGTTTGTAAACACGTTTGCCCATAACAAGGCAAAAAAACCTTACAGTGCAAACTGTAACCCTACAACACACTTAATAATGCAAATGAAAAAATTGATGATGCTCACTATCCTTTGTGCTTTGGCTTTTTGCTCAAAAGCGCAGGATAGTGTGAAAGCCGGTAAACTTACTTTTAGTGGCTATGCCGAATTATACTATGGATTTGATTTTAACCGCCCTGCGGATAACAGCCGCCCGGGATTTGTGTACTCGCATAACCGCCATAACGAGTTTAACCTTAATCTTGGCTTTATTAAAGCTAATTACGATGCCAGCAATTTCAGAGCAAATTTAGCGGTGATGGCAGGTACTTATGCCAACGCCAACCTGGCCGCAGAGCCGGGCGTGTTAAAAAACATATTTGAGGCCAACGCCGGCGTTAAGCTGGCCAAAAGCGCTAACCTTTGGCTGGACGCAGGTATTTTTGCATCGCACATCGGTTTTGAAAGTGCCATCAGCAAAGATTGCTGGGTACTTACCCGTAACATTGCATCAGAAAACACGCCGTATTACGAGTCGGGCGCTAAGGTTACTTATATTACCAATGATGGTAAATTGACGCTAACCGGCTTATATTTAAATGGCTGGCAACGCATCAACCGCCAGAACGGTAACAGCAAACCTGCCGGTGGTGTACAAATTGTTTATAAACCGGCATCGCAAATTACCTTGAATTACAGTAACTATTTAGGAACTGAGGGAGCAGACTCTATAAGAGTGCGCCGCTTTTATCACAACTTTTATGGGATATTTCAGCTTAGCCAAGCATTTGGGTTAACTGCCGGATTTGATTACGGTACACAGCAACAAAGCATCGGCAGCAATAAATACTACCACGTGTTATCGCCGATTGCTATTGCACGTTACCAGTTTGCCAGCAAATGGGCAGTAGCCGGCCGGGTAGAATATTACCAGGATAAAAACGGAATCATCGTAGCCTCTAATACCCCTAACGGCTTTAAAACTACCGGTTACTCTGTTAACCTGGATTATGCCCCGATAAGCAATGCGTTGATACGCCTGGAAGGCAAACTGTATAACAGCAAAGATGACGTATTTACACGTTTGGGAACGCCGGTGAATACTAACCCGCTCATTACGGCAAGTATGGCTATTTCGTTTTGATGAAGCAGCTATACTAACCCTTTAAATAATTGAACCGCCAATGGTATGGAAGAACAGGAGCACAAAGACGATTCGGTAAAAAACTTTATCGAACTGATACAAAAATCGAGGCGCGGTAAGCTTAAAGTCTACATCGGCATGAGTGCCGGTGTAGGCAAAAGCTTCAGGATGCTGCAGGAAGCCCATGCCTTGCTGCGCAATGGGATTGACATACAAATTGGCTACATCGAAACGCACAACCGGGCAGATACCCATGCGCTTTTAGACGGACTGCCGGTCATCAATCGGCGACGTACCTTTTATAAAGGTAAAGAGCTGGAGGAAATGGATCTGCAAACCATTTTAAACAGGCATCCCGAAGTAGTGATTGTTGATGAGCTGGCACATTCTAACATCGAAGGCAGTAAAAACGCCAAACGGTGGCAGGATGTGCTTGATATTTTAGAGGCCGGCATCAGCGTAATTAC
>CAJYSL010000054.1 GCA_913777515.1 uncultured Mucilaginibacter sp. | reverse complement strand
CGGATACAACCCCATATTTCTATGTCGGAAACTGCACAATTAAAAATCGGCGACAAAACATACGACTTACCTGTTATTGAAGGTACAGAAAACGAAAAAGCATTAGATATTTCTAAACTGCGTGATTTAACCGGATACATCACTTTAGATATTGGTTACAAAAACACAGGTGCTACCAAAAGCGCTATCACTTTTTTAGATGGTGAGCAGGGGATACTGAAATATCGTGGCTACCCGATTGAGCAGCTGGCCGAAAAGTCAACTTTTGTTGAAGTAGCTTACCTGCTGATTTATGGAAAACTGCCTACTCAGGAGCAATTAAAAAACTTCCAGTTTGAGTTAAACCGTCATACACTGGTGCACGAGGATATGAAGAAGTTTTTTGACGGCTTCCCATCCAACTCGCACCCAATGGGACAGTTGTCATCACTAATTGGTGCATTGGCTGCGTTTAACCCTGAGTCGTTAGCGCCATCATTACCGCCCGAAATTGTTGACCTGGAAATACATAAGCTTATTGCTAAAATGAGCACTATTGTAGCCTGGATTTATAAAAAATCTTTAGGTCATCCGGTTAACTATCCTAAAAATAAGTTCGACTACGTTACCAACTTTATGTACATGACCTTCAGCAAGCCGACTGAAGATTATGAGATTGACCCGGTTGTAGTGGATGCCATGAACAAGTTACTTATTTTACACGCCGACCATGAGCAAAACTGTTCAGCGTCTACCGTGCGTATCGTAGGCTCGTCGGATGCTAACTTATATGCTTCTATTTCTGCCGGTATTTCGGCCTTATGGGGCCCGCTGCATGGTGGCGCTAACCAAGCCGTAATTGAAATGCTGGAGAAAATTAAAGCAGACGGCGGCGACACCGATAAATGGATTGCTAAAGCTAAAGACAAAAATGACCCCTTCCGTTTGATGGGCTTTGGTCACCGCGTTTACAAAAACTTTGACCCACGCGCCAAAATCATCAAAAAGGCTTGTGACGACATCCTTGAAAAATTGGGTGTAAACGACGAAGTCCTGGATATTGCCAAACGCCTGGAAGAAGTTGCCCTTCAAGACCCATATTTTGTGGAGCGTAAACTGTATCCAAACGTCGATTTTTACTCTGGTATCATCTACCGTGCTTTAGGTTTCCCAACCGAGATGTTCACCGTGTTGTTTGCCTTGGGCCGTTTGCCAGGATGGATTGCGCAGTGGAAAGAAATGAAAGAGAACAAGGAGCCGATTGGCCGTCCGCGTCAAATTTACACCGGTGAAACCGGTAACGATTATACCGACATCAGCAGTCGCTAATTAAAATACATCTAAAAGGGTTGATAGCTTAAACTGTCAACCCTTTTTTTGTTAATGGCTTTTTGGATAGTGCTTTCCAAAGTACGCAGGTTACCTTTGTCATCTTCGAACTTATGTTAAAAAATTAAATGAAAATCAATCGCTTTTTATTAGCTATCGCTTTCTTGTGGTTGGTTATGCTCGGCACTAAAGCTTTCGGGCAGCACAATCCGGTAATAGAGGGTTGGTATGCCGATCCGGAGGGTATTAAGTATGGCAATACTTACTGGATATTTCCGACATATTCTGCACCGTACAAAGACCAGGTATTCATGGATGCATTTTCGTCTGCTGATTTAAAAACCTGGAAGAAGCATCCGCGCATTATTGATACCAGCGGTGTAAAGTGGGCTAAAAAGGCGATGTGGGCGCCGGCGGTGCTCAAAAAAGGTAATAAATATTACTTGTTTTTCGGCGCTAATGATATTCATCCCGGCGAGGTAGGCGGCATTGGTGTGGCCGTAGCCAATAAGCCGGATGGGCCATACAAAGATTTATTGGGGCACCCGCTGATTGATACTATCGTTAACGGCGCACAGCCTATTGACCAGTTTGTTTTTAGAGATAAAGATGGTTCGTACTACATGTATTATGGCGGGTGGGGTCATTGCAATATGGTGAAGTTAAAATCTGATTTCAGCGGAATTGAGCCTTTGCCGGATGGTGCCTTGTATAAAGAAATCACACCCGAGCATTATGTAGAAGGTCCGTACATGTTTATTCGCAACAATAAATATTATTTTATGTGGTCGGAGGGGGGATGGACCGGGCCCGATTATAAAGTAGCGTACGCCATTGCCGATTCGCCTTTCGGGCCGTTTAAGCGGCTATCTACCGTGTTGGAGCAAGACCCTAAAGTTGCACGCGGTGCAGGACATCACTCTGTTATTCATTCGGCTAAGGATGATAAGTATTACATCGTATATCACCGCAGGCCGCTCGACCAATCCGGAGCCAACCAGCGCGTAATATGCCTTGACCAGATGCTGTTTGATAAAGAAGGACACATTTTGCCGGTAAAAATGACTTTTAGCTGGATGGCTAAGTAACTCATTGTAAAAATTAAATAGTGTAACCATAATTTGTAACTCAGCAAAGTGTTGATGACTGAAATTATGCTTTAATTTGGCTGACTATGAAAATCGAAACTCTGGCCATACATGCGGGTAGCCATATTGATGAAGCTACCTCGGCAGTGGTGTCACCCATTATATTATCTACCACCTTTGAACGCGACCATGACGGTAATTACAGCAAAGGCTATAGCTACAGCCGGGCCGGTAATCCTAACCGGCAGGCGCTCGAAACTGTATTGGCCCGGTTAGAAGGCGGCGTACAAGCCGCTGCATTTTCATCAGGCAATGCGGCCGGTATGACGGTTTTTCAATCGTTAAAACCCGGTACCCATGTGATTGCTCCTGATGACATGTACCATGGCTTGCGTAACCAACTCAAAACCTTATTTGCCGGCATACTAGAGTTTGATTTTATTGATTTAAATAACGAAGAGTTATTGGCGGATACCATAAAACCTAATACTGGTTTAATTTGGGTTGAAACGCCGTCTAATCCGTTGTTAAAATTAACTGACATCAAAAAGGTAGTAGCCTTAGCCCATAGTCGCGGCATTAAAGTAGTGTGCGACAATACATTTGCCTCACCATTAGGGCAACAGCCATTAAGTTTGGGTGCTGATATGGTGATGCATTCGACAACCAAATATCTAGGTGGTCACAGCGATTTAACCGGCGGGGCATTAATTACTGCACATGATGATGACTGGTGGAAACGCATATTAAATGTACAGCAAATGGGCGGCGCCACACCTGCACCTACCGATTGCTATTGGTTGGCCCGGAGCATTAAAACTTTGCCCTACCGTATGCGCGGCCATGTGTATAATGCCCAGCTACTGGCCGAATTTTTAGAACAACACTCGCAAGTAGAGCAGGTACTGTACCCAGGCTTACCATCGCATCCGCAGCACGAACTGGCCAAACAGCAAATGGTGAGTTTTAGCGGGATGTTGTCATTTATGGTAGCTGGCGGTAAAGACGCGGCAGAACGGGTTATCAATCATCTTACTCTATTCACCAAAGCAACCAGTTTAGGTGGTGTGGAAAGTTTGATTGAGCGCCGTGCTGCCATTGAAGGGCCGGATACCAAAACACCACAAAACCTCTTACGGGTATCGGTAGGGTTGGAGCATATTGATGATTTAATTGCGGATATGCAAAATGCCTTAAGCAAGGCTTAATACCACACCAAGCAAACAATATTATATATAGGCGCTGTAAAGCGCCTTTTTTGTGCTCAATAATCAGGTAGCTTCTATCTTGCTCACCATCCATACAATCAGTGCTCCCAGCACGGCAATTACCCCGAACGACCAGCGTAAATCTGCCGCCTGGGCGATGTAGCCCACAAAAGGAGGGACTAATAAAAAGCCAAAATATCCTACAGTAGATATGGATGCAATAGCGGTACCACTGCTCAATGATGCCGATTTGCCCGCAATGCTGAACACTAAAGGTACCACGCAGGCAACACCCAAGCCTACTAGCATAAAGCCTGCACCGGCCACAAGCGGGTAAGGGAATATTACGGCCAGCATCAACCCAATAAAAATGAACCAGCCACTATAATTCAGCATGTTTTTGATGCCAATGCGCAGTACAATTTTATCGCCTGCAAAGCGGCCGGTGGTCATGGCTATCATGTAGGCCACAAAAGCGGCGGTCGAGGTGGCTTTGCCGGCATACACTGCCTTTTCAAAGTAGATGGCGCTCCAGTCGTACATGGTGTTTTCGCAAGCCATGCAGGCAAAGCATATTACGGCAAACTTAAGCATGTGCCTGTCGGGCAGTATTAAAAATGGTTTGCGCTCAACCGGTTTGGGCTTTTGGTAAAAGGTATATGAGTAAAAGTAAATAGAACAGGCGCAAAGTAAAATACTGATGGCCCCAAGGTGATAAAATAAGCCAATATTATAACTCACCATTAAATACCCAACCGCTGCCCCTGCAAACCCCGCAATACTCCATATGCCGTGAAACGTGGTAATAATAGATTTTTGATAAAAAGATTGCACCCCGACCGACTGCGCATTAACCGATAAATTCAGCAGGTTGCGGGCCGAGCCCAACGCAAACAAAATAATAGCAAACTGCCAAGCCACCGTAGCCAAACCCAAAAAAAACAATACTACATTAAAGGCAACGGCGCCAAAAAACATAATGCTCCGGCTGGTATACTGGCTAAGCAGTTTACCTGTTACCGGCAGGGTAAGCATCAAACCGATAGGCAAGGCAAACAACATAGTGCCCAGTTGAGCTTCGTTTAAATGTAACTGATGCTGAACAGTGGGTATGCGAGAAGCCCAGGAGGAATAGCCAAAACCCGAAATGAAAAAGAAAATAGCACACCCGATACGCAATTCGCGCGGCGACCGGTTTGTTATAGCAGTCATCGGCGCAAAAGTAAAGAAATGTAGTTGTATAG
>CAJYSL010000053.1 GCA_913777515.1 uncultured Mucilaginibacter sp. | reverse complement strand
ATTCCCGGAACGGATTTTTATTATATGACCAAATGGCGGGTGAGTTCATCGACCGATATGGTAAACTGGACCGACCATGGCGTGCCCATCTCGCTCGAATCTTTTACCTGGGCGCGTGACAGGGCATGGGCCGCGCAATGTATTGAGCGCAACGGCAAATTTTACTGGTACATCTGCGCGCAAACTACCGATAACAACATGGCGGTAGGGGTGGCAGTGTCTGATAAACCTACGGGCCCTTTTAAAGATGCCTTAGGCAAGCCGCTTATCAGCACAGGCAACTGGTCGAACATTGACCCTACGGTTTTTATTGATACTGACGGGCAGGCTTATTTGTACTGGGGTAACGGGAGTTGTTATTATGTAAAATTGAACAAAGACATGACGTCGTACTCTGGTGATATTGTACAGATACCTCAAACCGAAGAATCCTTTGGTGGTGTAAGGCAACCCCGCAACAATAGCACCGGCGCTAATAATTTAGGAGCGCCGCCGGTGAAAGATATGTATGTGGAAGGCCCCTGGTTTTACAAGCGTAATAACAAATACTATTTAATGTATGCGGGTATCAGTAAAGGAGCCGAATGTTTGTCCTACTCGATGAGCGACAAGCCCATCGGCCCATGGAAATATCAGGGCAAAATCATGACCGGTCAGTCTACCAATAGTTTTACCAATCACGGCGGTATCATTGATTTTAAGGGCAAATCGTACTTGTTTTATCATACCGGGCTTTTACCAGGCGGAGGCAGTTATGGCAGGTCAACCGCAATCGAGGAATTTAAATATAATGCCGATGGTACTATCCCGGCCATCAACATCTCTAAAACTGGAGTGGAGCCGGTAGCAACCCTTAACCCATATAACAGGGTAGAGGCCGAAACCATAGCCTGGGCCGAAAAATGTAAGATTGACCAGAACGATAAAACCGGTGTATTTGTAACCGGTACCCGTACGGGTGGCTACATCAAACTGCGTAATGTAGATTTCGGCAGTACATCGCCCACTAAATTTTCGGCCATGATAGCTGCCGGGTTAGACGGCGGTATACTGGAAGTACATGCCGACAGTGTAAAAAGCAAAGCTATCGCAACAATCAATGTGCCTCGTAGCGGCGGATGGCAATCATGGAAGCTGTTGTCGGCCCCGGTAGATAACCCGGTAACCGGCACGCACGATGTTTACCTGGTATTTAAAGGGCAAAACATTACCGCAGGGCGCGAACTGTTCAATTTCGATTACTGGAAGTTTGATAAATAGTCATAGTCTGTAACGCATAGGTTAACTAAGCGTGACTTTTTTCGGGCGTCAGTAATCAGACAGTAGCTTCAACTAATAAACACGCAAATGTAATAGTTGTCTGTTTTGCTTCAAATATGCTGTTGATGTAACAATGCAATCGATAACAGGGTTAAAATGATATTACTGCCTGCCAATATTTTTATAGTAAAGTAGGTCGGCTAATGTTAATTTTAACCCTTATGCAATGTTATATAGGGTTAACTAAATTTAAAAGGAGCATAATCACTTCGCTGCTTGCGGTGAGTGGTTTGTCTGTTTGTGCTCAAACACTGCCCTGGCTTGACGAAACCAAGACCGAGGAAAACCGCATGAAAATGCATGCGTCGTATACCGCGTATGCCAGCGATGCCGAGGCGGCTAAAAACAGCTGGAAACAATCAGCTAATTACCAAAGCCTTAACGGCAACTGGAAGTTCTTTTGGGCCGAGGCTCCTGCCGGATTACCCCAGCATTTCGAATCAACATCTTTTAATGATAGCAACTGGAAAACGTTTAAAGTACCTGCTAACTGGGAAATGAACGGCTACGGTTTTCCTATTTATACTACCTCAGGCTTTGAGTTTGCTTATTTAATGCCCAACAAAACCGTTAACCCGCCGGTAGTACCTATGCAGGTTAATAACACCGGCGTTTACCGCCGCGAGGTAACTATTCCTGAGCAATGGCAAGGCAAAGAGGTAGTGTTGCACATTGGTGCAGCTAAATCCAACTTAACGGTTTGGGTAAACGGTAAATATGTAGGTTATGGAGAGGATAGTAAATTACCGTCTGAGTTTAACCTGACTCCGTATCTTAACAAAGGCAAAAACCTCATCGTAATGCGCGTAATGCGCTGGTGCGATGCCAACTACCTCGAAGACCAGGATATGTGGCGCCTGAGTGGCATTACCCGCGATTGTTACCTGGTGGCCCGCAATACATCTCATATTTATGATGTGGAACTGATACCCGATTTGGATAGCCTGTATAAAAATGCAACGCTTAAAACCAAACTTACGCTCAATCAAAAACCGTCGGCCAAATTGACGGCCGATATCGAAATCAAAGATAGCACCCGCTTAATTACCTCGAACAAGGTTAGTTTTGATACGGCAGCTACGGCGTTGTTAAATATCCCGGTAACTGCGCCTAAATTATGGACCGGCGAAACTCCAAATTTATACGATGTCACCATCAGGTTGCATAATGCCAATGGTGAGGTTATAGAGGTTATTCGTCAAAAGATAGGCTTCCGTAAATGCGAAATTAAAAACGGGCAGTTTCTGGTGAACGGAAAGCCGGTGATTATTAAAGGGGTAAACCGTCACGAAACAGACCCTGTTACCGGGCAAACCATTACCCGTGAGGCTATGCTGCGCGACATAAAATTGATGAAGAAATTTAACATCAATGCCGTACGTACCAGCCATTACCCAAACAGCGAAATCTGGTTAGATTTATGCGACCAATACGGTATTTATGTAGTGGGCGAGGCTAATATCGAGTCGCACGGTATGGGTTACGATATTACCCAAACCATGGCTAACCGGCCAACCTGGGTGCAGGCCCACCTACAGCGCGTGCAACGTATGGTGGAGCGCGATAAAAACCGCCCCTCTATCGTTATCTGGAGTATGGGTAACGAGGCCGGTAACGGTTACAACTTTTACTCGTGCTATTTGTGGATGAAACAGCGCGACCCAAGCCGCCCTATACAATACGAACGTGCCGTGGCCGACTACCGGAAGCTAAACTGGGAGTGGAACTCTGACATCATTGACCCGATGTATCCGTCGCCAGCAGCTATGCTTTCTTACGTACAAAATAACCCTCAACCTGCGCGACCGTTTATTATGTGCGAGTATGCGCATGCGATGGGTAACTCGCTGGGTAACTTTACCGATTACTGGAAAGTAATACGCGACAACCCTAAGCATTTTCAAGGTGGTTTTATCTGGGATTTTGTTGACCAGTGTTTCCAACGCATAAACAGCAAAGGTGATACCGTATATACTTACGGCGGCGACTACGAAACTAAAGAAGCCATCACCGATTGGAATTACGCTGCCAAAGGCATTTTTTACGCCAACCGTACGCCTTACCCGCACGCGGCCGAAATGAAAAAGGTTTACCAGGACATTCACACCACTCTTACCGGCGGCAATAAGCTGGAAATTTACAACGAGAAATTCTTTTCAAATTTGGGCAATGCCAAAATGGACTGGGAGGTAATTGTAAACGGTAAAAATGTACAGTCGGGTTCAGTAAGTGATGTTAACGTGATGCCGCATCAAAAACGCACCATCACTATTCCGGTTAAAAATCTGCCTGCCGGCGAAGCGTTTTTAAATTTATCTTACAAAACTAAAAAGGCACAACCGCTGGTTCCGGCCGGGTACGAGATTGCTACCGAACAATTGAGCCTGGGCGATTCGTATAAAAATGATTTGGCTGTTAAACCAAACGGAGCCTTAACCAAAACAGAGGGTGGTGGCGTAATCACTATCAGTTCGCCAACCGTAAGTGTAGCTTTCGACCAAAAGACCGGGTTCCTGACACGTTATGCGGTTAATAAGCAGCAATATATTGATGCTGGTAGCGCTTTACACCCTAACTTTTGGCGTGCCCCTAACGATAACGATTTTGGTGCAGACCTGCAAAACAAACTCAAAGCCTGGAAAAACACCACCGCCAAACCTGTGCTTAAAAAACTGTCATCGACCGTCGAAAACAATTTGGCTATCGTAAAGGCAGAGTATGACCTGCCCGAGGTTTTCTCCACATTGAAGTTGGAGTATACCCTTAACGCTAAAGGCGAATTATTAACCCATCAGCAATTAATGGTGGGCGATACTTCTAGAAAAGTAGAAATGCTGCCCCGCTTTGGTATGCAATGGATTTTACCTGCTGGCTTTAACCAGGTAGAGTACTACGGTCGCGGTCCGCAAGAAAATTACCAGGACCGTAACTTTGGTACCAATTTGGGTATCTATAAGCAAACGGTAGATGCACAGTATTTCCCGTACGTTACCCCGCAAGAAACCGGTAACAAAACTGATGTTCGCTGGTATCGGGTTACCAATGGCTCGGGTAAAGGCTTGCAGGTTACCTCAACCTTGCCGTTAAGCATCAGCGCTCTGCATTACTACGACAGTGATTTAGACGACGGCGCCAAAAGGCATCAGCGTCACGCGGCCGATTTGGTTAAGCGCCCGCAAACCCAGTGGAATATTGATTATAAGCAAATGGGTGTAGGCGGCATTGACAGCTGGCATTCAAGGCCGATGGCGCAATACCAGTTGCCTTATAAAAATTACGAATATAGTTTCATGATTAAGCCGCTTTAATTTAATGAGTTATTTTAATTCTTTTAGTAACCCGCTTAGGTTATTCGCAGTTGCCTTATGCACTTTGGCTTGCGGCGAGGTAAGCGCTCAGCAAAATACAGCGTATTTCCCCACGCGCGACGAGATGTTGCAGCGTTACAGCAAAGCCAATGCAACCGACTCTGCGGTACGAAACACCGCATTTAAAACAACAGTTTTCCCCGTTTGGAAAGCGGATGGCAAAGGCTTTTTGTACAGAAATATACTGAATAAAGATAGCCTGGCAGAGTACGTTTACATTGATGCCGAAAACAAAACACGTGGTTCGGCTTTCAACAATGCAAAAATGGCTATGGCTTTAAGTGCTGTAAGCGGCACCCCGGTTACAGGCGACCGTTTGCTATTGTACGATGTGAGCTGGCTGCCCGATGGTAAAGGCATCAAGTTTCGTTACCGCAGCAATTATTACGATGCTGATTTAACGACTTACACGGTCAAAAAATCTGTACAAAACATTGAACCATCCCAGCGCAGAAACCGCCGCGGAGCCTGGGACGCCCAATCACCGGATGGCAAGTGGACTGCTTATATACAGGATTATAACTTATACGCACGCCCTGCCAACGGCGGCGAGCCTGTAAAATTAAGCAGCGCCGGTACAAAGGAGAATCCTTTTGTTCAGTGGCGCTGGTCGCCGGGCAGTAACTTTTTAGTTGGTTTTAAAGCTGAACCGCACGAAACCAAAAACGTATATTATATATTAACCTCGCTGCCCAATACCACCCGTGGCGAACTCCGCTCGCAGCCATACGCGCAGCCCGGTGACGAGCTTACCAAGTACGAGTTGCATACCTTTAGCCTGGCGCAATCAAAGGGCCAGCCGGTACAGGACGACAACAACTACTTAGAGGTGCCTTACCTGAATTGGGAAAAAGACGGCCGGCATTTTATTT
>CAJYSL010000052.1 GCA_913777515.1 uncultured Mucilaginibacter sp. | reverse complement strand
AATATTAACATTCAGTAAAACATATACTTTATTTTTTTTATTGCTGCAAAAGCATAAATTTGATGACCATGTTTAAAGGCTATAAAACCTGTTTGCTGATTGATGACAATTACATTGATAATTTTGTCACCAGACGTATATTAGAGAACAGCAACTTTGCCGAAAACATTGTAGTTCAGCAATCTGCTTTTGATGCTATCGAAGCCATCAGAACCGGGCAGGTTAAGCCGGATGTTATTTTCCTGGATTTGCGAATGCCGATGATGAACGGTTTTGAGTTTTTGCAAGAATATGATAAACTGCCGGAACAAAATAAAAGTGCCAGCAAAATATTCATGCTTTCCTCGTCTTTGGACCCGGTTGATGTAAAACGCTCGGGTCAGAACAAATACATTACGCAGTTTATTCACAAACCCATTACCCAAAAAATACTGGAAGAACTGAGCGCATGATATTAGTGGCCGATAGCGGGTCTTCGAAAACCGACTGGGTGCTGGCATCAGATAAGCAAAAGCCGGTAAAATTTAGCACAGGCGGTTTAAACCCTTACTTTTTATCCGAAAAGGAAATTGTAAAAATTATTCAGGATGATGCCCCGGTAATGGTTAACCATTTTCCGCTGATTGAGGAAATTTACTTTTTTGGCGCGGGCTGCTCTAATCCAGACAAACGTGAGGTAATTTCTAATGCCCTCACTCAATTATTCCCCCGCGCTTTTATTAGTGTTGATAGTGATTTATTAGGCTCAGCCTACGCTACCTGCGGCAGTCATAAAGGTTTGGTATGCGTACTGGGTACGGGTTCCAACATTTCGTTTTTTGATGGTGAAGAAGTAGCTGCGGGCAAGCACGGCCTGGGTTACATTTTAGGCGACGAAGGTTCGGGTACCTGGTTTGGTAAAGCATTAATTACACAATACCTGTACGGCGTAATGCCTGCTGAGGTACAGGCTCAGTTTAAGGAAGCTTATCATGTAACCAAAAACGAGGTTATTGATAGCGTATATTTTAAACGCAAGGCCAACTCTTACCTGGCATCGTTCGCCAGCTTTATGTCGGTAATTAAGGATACGGAGTACGGTAAAAATCTGCTCAGAAAAGGCTTGACCGATTTTATCGAAATCAACATTAAATCCTACCCCGAATATCATCAGCACGTTTGCCACTTTGTAGGCTCCATTGCTTACTTTTTCCGCGACGAGCTTAAAGCCTTATGCGAAGAAAACGGTATTTCCGTTGGCAAAATCATCCGCCACCCCATTGATGATTTACTGCATTTCATCATCGGCCGCAATCATATACAGGTACAGGAATAATAATCTGTTATTATAAATAAAGCCTGTACCCTACCAACATCGAGTCAGTAAAGCACAGGCTTTAATAAAATAGTAGCTTTTGCTATTTAGGCTTGCTCAGTAAATTCACAAATAAACGGTAAGCTCCCGGCACGCCTGCAGGTAACTGCCTGAAAAATGCTAACGATGTGTAGATAAACCGGCCCTTACCATAATCAGCCGTTATCAACGACCCTTTGTTGGGGTTCTCGCCTGCGTCGTTCATCTCCAATACGGTTTTATATTCCGGGGCGATGTTGCTCACAAAATACAAGCCTCGCTCCTGCACCCAGCCGTCAAAATCAGCCTGGGTAATTTTGTTCGGATAGTTTAGCAAAGGGCTTTGCGGGTCGGTCACCGTCACTTTGGCAAACTCGTCGGTTACACGCTGGTTGACCACAGTAAATGGATACGGACCGATTTGCGGAACCACCAGGCCGGCAAAATTATTATACTGCACTACCAAGTTGCCACCCTTTTTTACATACTCCATCAGCTTAGACTGCTCAAACGCTAAACGCGAATCCACATTATATGCTCTCACACCGGTTACAATCGCATCGTAAAAAGATAAGTCGGTATTCATAATCTCACCTTCGGTTAAAAAGTGCACCTCGTAGCCAATCTGTCTTAAAGCTTCGGGTATAAAATCGCCAGCACCGGCTATGTAGCCAATTCGTTTACCTGCGGTTTTTAAATCCAGGTTAACCAACTTGGCTTGCGCCGGCGGGAACAAGGTAATGTTTGGGATATGCTCATACCGGATACGTTGCAGCCCCATGCTAAATGTTTGGCCATTGGCAGTCACTATCGCCTGGGCAACACCGTTTTTGGCAGATGCGGACGGCGTGATAGTAAAGTTTTCGGTCCACTCATCGCCTTTACGTTTATTGGTGAAGTTAATTATAGCGGGACGAATCTGCCAGCCGGTTACCGGTTTAATGCCGATGCTGCCGCTGCCATTGGTAAAGCTTTTGAGTTTTACCTGCAACTGCTGCGGCTGGGTATTGCTGTATACATACACTTTATTCTCGATAGTGGCCGTAAACGGCGGTGCTATCTCGATTGGCTGATAAACCTCTCCCCTAACCGGGTCAACATACTTATAAGCCATTCGGCGCTCGTAACTAATCGGTTTACCGTCGATGATAAATTCGTAAGTTACTTTCAGTACATCCGGGTTTTCGGGGTTACCTGCCAGCCGGTCGTCAGTTAATGTGTATGTACCTATACCATGTGGCTGACTAAGCCAGTAAGGCTGGGTTACTGTAGACGCATAAGCTTTGATTGATTTTTCCTGCAACTGGTTTGCCGGTAAAGTCATACCAGCGTTACCAAAATTTAACGCCTGTTTTTGGATACTGATGCCTTTTAGCTTTACCTGGTCATTATATCGGTCAAGTACTTGTGCCTTTATGGTAATGCTATCGCCTAAGGCATAACTGGCCTCGGTAGCGTAACTTTCAAACCACAAACCGGCACATGCCGCTATTAAATCATCTACCTGTTTTAATTTCTCGGTACGCCAGTAAGTATCAGGCACTTTTTCAATCTTACTGCGTAACTGCACCAGCGCCGAAACTGATTTTTCAGGACTATTGGCATCAAACTCTTTAGTTACGGCGGCCAGGTTTGCCGCAATATCATCGCCTCCCTTTACCCTGCGCCAAGTAGTGGTTACACCATCCAGCAATTCGTTTTGCGGAGCATCGCCCAGTAATGTTTTAAAATACTCTAACGACCGGCCGCGCTGGCGTGCCGAACCAAAGCCTTGCGATTTGTGGTTAGACCGGCTCTCGGCAGCAATCTCGCCATAGCCTTTGCCTAATATTGGGTTATATACACCTACATCAATTTTAAGCTGGCTATCGCTGGTGGTATTGGCGCCGCCGAAATTAAAGGTATTCCATAGTAAACGCTTGGCTTGCCAGGGCTGCACATATTTCAGTTGTTCAGGGTACCGTTTAGGGTCGGCCGCGGCGGTAAATGCTTCTTGCGCCAGTATGGCCGATGATGTATGGTGCCCATGCCCACCCTCGCCTGTAGTCGGGAAACGGCAAATCATTACATCAGGTTTAAACTGACGTATCACCCACACCATGTCGCCTAGAATTTTATCGCGGTCCCATATTTTCAGAGTTTCTTCCGGCCCTTTCGAAAAGCCAAAATCGTTGGCCCGGCTAAAAAACTGTTCGGCACCATCTACACGCCGGGCAGCCAGCAGCTCTTGGGTGCGTATCAGTCCCAACAATTCCGCCTGTTCATTACCAATCAGGTTTTGTCCGCCATCGCCACGGGTTAAAGCCAGGTAGCCGGTACGGTAGCATTTCTCCTGCGCCAGGTAAGCCAACAGGCGTGTGTTCTCATCATCCGGGTGAGCTGCAATGTATAATACGCTTCCTAAAACATTCAGTTTCTTAAAATCCTGTTTTATAGTAGCGATATCGGCAGGTGGAGCAGTCTGTGCAAAACCGGCGCGTGCCAGTAATATCAGGAAAGGTAACAGTTTAAATATTTTCATAAGCAAGGGAATAATGCCAGTATCATTTGTGCAAATATTAAAAACAAATAAGAAAGCCAAGCTATTACGCTTTAAATATGCCAATTTATAAAGCCTTTTCGGCTTTTGATTACAAGCATTTTACATAAACATTACAAGAATTATAAACAATTAATCAATCGTTTGATTAACTTTGTACATCGAAAAGGTAATGGAAAAAGAAAAGATTGATAAAAGAGACCATATTTTGGACGTAGCCGAAAGGATATTTGCCGAGTATGGTTTTGACGGTGCTTCTACCCGTTTAATTTCGGGCGAGGCGGGCGTAAATATGGCCATGCTTAATTACTATTTCGGCTCTAAAGAAGGCTTACTGATTGCCATTTTTGAGCGCCGCACTTCTACCTTTCATAGCTTAATCAGAGATATTGGTAAAAAGGAAAATACCACCTCATGGCAAAAGGTTGAAGAATATGTAAATGCCTACCTGGACCGGGTTTTTAATAACAACTGCTTTCAGAAAGTAATTCACCAGGAAATGGCTGTAAAGCGTACCGGTGAACTGGCCGATAAAGTTATCCAGATGATTATGCAAAACGTGCTGGAGTTCAGAAAAATACTGCATGAAGGCATCGAGAAAGGCGAGTTTGGCAAAGACACCGATACGGACATGGTTGTAGCAACCCTGTTTGGTATCAAAAGCCAGTTGGTTAACGCACCGCAGATTGCCAGCATTATGTTAGGTTACGATACGCAAGATCCGCAAAACATCGACGAAAAATTAAAACCCAGGGTAAATAACTACCTCAAAAAATTACTCAAAGCATATTTACTTGTTGAAAATGACAACGAACACTAATACAACCGACAATCACTTTATTTTAAAAAGGCTCCTGGCTAAGCCATGGCGTGCCGGCGTTGTTGCCGTTGTTACGGCAATGATGTTTGGTAATCCGGCAGCTGCCCAGGACCGCACCCTTACATTGGACGAAGCCATTAAGTTAGGGATAGAAAACAGCAAAACGTTAAAGTACTCACAATCAAAAATTGACCGTGCCGTAACGCAGTATAACCAGGCTAAAGACCAGGCCTTACCTACCGGAAGCGCCAGTTTTATGTATAGCCGCGCACAAATACCGGCCAACCGCCTGGATTTAGGCCCTGATGCCTCGTTTACTTTGCCTAAAAGCGCTAATGCTAACTTAGGTATCGTATCTGTTGAAGAGGTAATTTACGGTGGTGGCCGTTTGCGCTATGCTAAAGAATCAACCGATTTGTTAATTCAGGTAGCCAAACTGGATGCCGATAAGGATAAAGAGCAGATTGCACTAAACGTGGTAAATGCTTACTATAACCTGTACAAGGTTTTACAAAGCAAACGCGTGGTTGAGCAAAACCTGAAAGCCATTGACCAGCAGATACACCAGGCACAACGCTTTTTTGACCAGGGCCTGGTAACCCGTAATGATGTATTGCGTTTCCAACTGCAACGCTCAAATGTTGAACTGAACGGCATAGAGCTGGAAAGCAACCGCAAGGTGATTAACTATAGTTTGGACATCTTATTAGGACTGCCCGAGAGCACCCAGATTTATATAGACCAGATTACTAACAACAGTTTGCAGGTAGCACCATTAGCCAATTACCTGGATACTGCCTTAACCGACCGCCAGGAACTGCGTACTATTGATTTGCGTACCCGTGTTGCCGAGACGAACATTAAAAATGTACAAGCTAACAAATTGCCTACGTTGGCAGCCACTGCAGGTTTGTATTATGTGAACGCCTCTGCTAACCCCTTCCCTAATAGCGGCAAATTTATTACGCCGTTAACTGCGGGTTTAGCCTTAAACTGGAACTTTGGTTCGCTTTGGAGCAATAAAAACAAGGTTGCCGAAGCCCGCGTACAGCGCGAACAAACCGTGATTGAAAAAGGCATTACAGTTGATAATGTAAAAACTGAGGTTAACCAGAATTATCAAAATTACCTGACAGCGGTTAACAAAATAAAACTGCTTGAAACATCAATTGCAC
>CAJYSL010000051.1 GCA_913777515.1 uncultured Mucilaginibacter sp. | reverse complement strand
TTCACTGATTCAGTATAAGTGCTTAATTATAAAAAATAATATGCGCTGCAATGCTCAGAAAAGTGATTTAGAGCATAAAGCTTATCAAATAACTGAGTTCATAATATCATAAATAACTGTCGATGTCTAAACTAATACTCTTTTTATTCGCCCTGTTGCTTTTTATATGTACAGGGCCATCTCATTCACACGCGCAAATCATGAACGAACGTTATAACAATGTGGCCTTTCAGCTTACGGCAGGTACACAGGGTGTGGGCGGCGATTTTCATTTCGGCCTGGCCCGCAAGCTTTCGCTGCGTGCAGGCGCTGCTTTTATTCCGGTAAAAGCTAACAATGTGTTTACCATCTCAGGATTTCAAAGCACCAATAACGTTTCGGTAAAATTCAGCAATATTCACTTAATGGCCGATTTTGCACCATTCACAAATGCGCAGGGCTTCAGGTTAGTAGCAGGTGCCGGTTACCTGTACCAGGCCACCGGTGGTTTAGAGGTTATCCCTACTGGAACTTATAACGTAGGCAACTACAATTTAACTCCGGCTGATTTAGGCAAACTTAATATTGATGTAAGCTGGAAAGGCGTAGCACCATACCTGGGTATCGGCCTTTTCAAAGGCATCCCTAAGCGCCGCTTCAACGTAAACTTCGACTTCGGAACTTACTATATGTCGCAGCCACGTACCCGTGTGGTAGGTACCGAAATGCTGGCCGACAACTACAAGCTGGAACCCCAGTTTAACTCAAACCTTAAAAATTACCGCTGGATGCCGGTAATGCAAATGAACTTCAATTTCAGAATCCGTTAATCAAACTTGTTTTAAATATAATACTCATGAAATTATTTACCCCACGCCCTGTAATTGCGGGCTTAGTAAGCGCTTTTATGATTGTGGGCATCCATGCCTGTAAAAAGCCTACCGAAGATATTAACCTGCTGGTGAACACCAGCACACTGTCGAAAGCGCCGACGCTGGTACAGTTTGTAAACGCCAACGCAACCGGCGGTACTACCTTGCCATCAAGCTTTACCGTAAAAATTACCGGTGATGATGCTAAGCTGGTACAGTTAGACGGTGGCGGCACCAACTTTACGGTTACCAATGGTGTGTTGCCTTTGAGCCTTACCAAACAAGCCAACCCAAGTGCAACCAACCCGGTAACCTATACCATTTACGCTGAAGTACCGGGCTTTTTGCCGGTAACCAAAACTATTACCGTAACCGGCAATACGGCTTCAACCCCGGTAATTCCGTTGGTAGAGTATGCCAAACCAGTGCAAGGTACCGCTGTAGTAACCAAACAGGCTGAATTAAGTAACGGTGTTACTACCGCTACCACGGTTGCCGCTACGACTACTAACGCCACCACTACCGAGAACACTGCCATCAGCATTCCGCCTGGTACACAAATGCTGGATGCCGGCGGCGCTGCCATCAACAGCTCACAATTAAATGTAAACGCGGTTTACTTCGGTACCGGTAACAAAGAATCATTAAGCGCCTTCCCGGGTGGTTTCAATGTAACTAATGCCATTGGCCCGAATGGTAAAACCATCTCGACCGGAACTACTTTTGTAACTGCGGGTATGTTGTCTATCAACGTGAACGCCGGCTCTACCGCAGTAAAAGGATTTTCTAAACCGGTAACCCTGACTTTAGAAATCAATGATAAACTGGTAAACCCTCAAACCCGCCAGGTAGTAAAAGCCGGCGACGTAATACCGGTGTGGAGCTTAAATGAGCAAACCGGCCAGTGGAAATATGAAAGCACTGCTACCATTGCCCGTAACAACAGTGGTAAGCTGTCAGTAACTTTCCCAATCACCCACTTATCAGGCTGGAGCGCTAACTGGTACGGTGCAACTTGTCCGTCGCCTTTAACGGTTAAAGTTCACACTGCGCAAGAGATAAACGGCGATTTATTATTGAGCCTGACCACTGCCAACGACCAGCAATTAACTTCGACAGAAGTAACCCAATTAAAAGAAGGTTTCTCGACCGTACTGAATGACTGCCCTGCTGATGCAGGTGACGTGAAAGTTGTGGTTTACTCACGCAACGGAAGTACCTTAACCAAACTTGGCGAAACAGCTACTTTTAGCCCTTGTGGACAAGGTTCAATTGATGTAACCCTGAATACCCAACCTGCGGTAGATTATATCAAAACTACCATTCACATGACTGCCAAATGTTCAAACCAGCAGGTGGTAGCTTACCCATCTACCTGGTTAACTTTAAGAGATGCTACTACCGGCGAGAATACTAATGTGTATATGTCTGACGGTGTAGCTACAGCTAACCTGGTAAACGGTCATAGCTATGGTATCACTACTACTTACTCTAACCGCACTTACAATTCGGCTTCGTTTAAGTTAGATAAAGCATCAGGTATAGCTGTACCGGCAGTAAACGGCTTAAGCGGAACTGCTAATTACGACGCCGCAGCCAATACCATTGTGGTTGACGCTACCTTTGTAATGAGCAACTGTAATTAATACTAACATTTATAAAAGAAAAGCGGAATCTTTGACAAGAGGTTCCGCTTTTTTTATTTAATCACAATTATAAAGCTGCCGCGCCTGTTGCCTTTGCCGGCAACTGCCTGTCTATCTTTTCATTCCATTCCTGCTGCAATTGCTGGCGGGTGCCGTTACCGGTTTCTTTATCATAAGCCTTTTGCATTTCGTATAAATCGCGGTACGAGTCGAGGTATTGCATATTGATGATGGCCTCGTAATTATCAGGCGTAAGCTGCTGAGCCAGAATCTTTTGTTTGAACTGACCGGCGATAATCCGGGCGATATCAAAATGTCGTTGCTCATGGTTCAGGTTATAATCATCTTTGGCAAAAGGGTGTGCCCAGCAAGTACTTTTAGGCAGCGATGTTTTCATATCAATATAAACCACAATGGTACCGTTTACCACTTTGGCATGCTGGTTATACCCAATGCTTGGCATTACACCAGCTGCATAAGGTGTATTGTGCGGAATTTTGCCCTGAAAGTCTTTCCAACTCAGCGGACGATTAGCGGCATAGTATATCGTGTCGCCTTCCGGTTTCTCGGTATAATCGGTAAAAATAATCTTCACATTTTGAGCGAGCTTGGCGTTTTCGGTATGGTTAGTTTGCATCCAATTATTGAAAAATTGCAGGCTGCCTTTGATGCTGCTACGCAGATAAGCCTCAACATCAACGGCGGCGTTTAGCGAACGTACGTAGTGTAGGCCACCTTTATACTCAACCAATGGCTGCGTGCCGTAGTCTTTCTCCAGGCCAAAAGCAAAACGTAATTTCAACTGCCCGTCAACCCGTGTTGCGCCGAGTGGTATTTCGGTAAGCTGAAATTCTTTGACAACGATGTTAACCGCTTTGGTCGATTTGTCCTGGAGCATATTATGGCTGATAAATTTACTGATACCCACTGCTACACCTCCCTGCAAATCGAGTTGTTGTGTACTGGTAACCAATTTGTTGCCCGGCAACAGGGTAATCAATTGTGCAACTCCATTCTTTTTACTGCGCTCATCAAATACATTAGCCACATAATAATCCGCAGGCTTAAAATTTAAAGGTTCGTCTTTCAGGGTAATGCTGCCTGTCCAGGCAAATGCATATAAAGCGAACAGCATAGCCGGTGCAGAAAGCCACCAACCTATTAAATAATTTCGTAAAGTTTTTTGCATTGTTTAGTACCTGATAAACGCAGCCAACAACACGGTAGTATAGCTACATAAACCACAAGTCAGCAATGACTTATCATTAACAATCAGGGCTTTTTCATAAAGTCCAGCGCCAAAGGAGTAGCAATGCCGATACCAATACCAGCCAATACATCGGTAGGGTGATGCACGCCTAGATACATCCGCGAATAGCTGGTAGCCCCGGCCCAGGCAAAAGCCGGAGCTATGACATACCATTTAGGGTATGCCATAGACAGTGCCGTAGCCGTGGCAATGCTTGACGAGGTATGACCCGACGGAAACGAATATCGGGTAGGCTCGTAAATAGGAATCACTTTTACGTTACGAACAAACGGACGGCGACGCTTAAAAATTAATTTGAGCAGCGTAGTAGTCCCCATGGAAATGGCTGTACTGCTGGCCACAAATAACGCATTCTGACGTAACTCCTTGTTGTTTGCTGCGATGCCTCCGGCTAGCATCCCTACCGGGATACTCAACTCAATGATTTGGTAATTTCTCGACAAAAACATCATTGCCTTGGTTTGCGTAGGGGTACGCGTTTTGGCCAGGTCAATAAGTATGCGGTCGTCCAGGTTAACTATTCGGCTTTGAGCTTTGGCAACAAAGCATGATGAAAGTGCGATAACGTAAAATAGGATAAACTTAAATTGCATTACAGGAAAAATCGTCGTTGATGTTTTGCCGTTACCATCCTTACTCATTGTCTTGATAAATCGAATGATGAGTTATGGCAAAATCTTGATTACACCGCGAACAAATATGCCGTTTAAAAGTGTTTGCTTGAGTTAAATATTGTTGTAGCTTTTATAGTGTAATAAGTATGCGGCAGATTTTACAGGCGACCAACATCCAACTTACTGTCAACATAAAAGCGGCCCTGAAGCCGCTTACTTGTTTTAAAATAATCTGGGTGCCTGTCCTGCCCGCATGATGCCCAAATGCCGGTAGGCATGGTCGGTAGCTTCGCGGCCGCGCGAGGTACGCATTAAAAAGCCTTCCTGTATTAAAAAAGGCTCGTAAACTTCTTCAATGGTACCTTCATCTTCGCCCACGGCCGTGGCTATAGTTTTAACGCCCACTGGGCCGCCTTTGAATTTTTCGATGATGGTGGTCAGAATTTTATTGTCCATCTCGTCCAGGCCGTGCTCGTCAACGTTCAATGCGTTTAGTGCGTATTTAGCAATTTCGGTATCGATGCTGCCGTTACCTTTAATCTGTGCAAAATCGCGTGTACGGCGTAAAAGCGCGTTGGCAATCCGTGGTGTACCGCGGCTGCGGCGGGCAATTTCGTAAGCGCCTTCGTCAGTAATAGGGGTATTTAAGATAGATGCCGAGCGCAGAATAATCGTCGTTAGCAATTTAGCATCATAGTACTCTAAACGCGAATTGATACCAAAACGCGCTCTTAGCGGAGCGGTTAACAAGCCAGACCGGGTAGTAGCACCTACGAGCGTAAACGGATTAAGCGACAACTGCACCGAGCGGGCGTTAGGGCCGCTCTCGAGCATAATGTCAATCTTAAAATCCTCCATAGCCGAGTACAGGTATTCCTCAACCAACGGGCTTAGGCGGTGTATCTCGTCAATAAATAAAATATCGCCAGGTTCCAGGTTAGTCAGCAATCCTGCCAAATCACCTGGCTTGTCCAGCACCGGGCCCGAAGTAATTTTAATACCCACGCCCATCTCATTGGCGATGATATGCGACAGGGTAGTTTTGCCCAATCCCGGCGGACCATGCAGCAACACATGGTCGAGCGACTCGCCGCGCTGGCGTGCCGCCTGTACAAAAACCTTCAGGTTGGCTAATATTTTATGCTGACCGGTAAAATCTTCAAAAGCCTGCGGCCGCAGCACCTTTTCAATGTCGCGTTCGGTAGAGCTTAAACGTTCCCGGTTAGGGTCTAAATTCTCGTTCATTTACCAACAAATTTAGCATTTTATGAGAGTAATTGCAAGGGGAGAGATAGTTGATTGGTTCATTGGTTCAGTAGTTCATTGGTGGAACAGTTGTTCAAAAAATCAAACAACACAATAAAAAGCGACTTGACTTATGAACCAATGAACCAATGAACCAATGAACCAATGAACCAATGAACCAATGAACCAATGAACCAATGAACCAATGAACCAATGAACCAATGAACCAATGAACTACTCACATTTCCCCAACTCGGTGTTTACCTGGTCAACGTTGTGCAAACCGGCTTTGTTGCCGAATGAGTTTTGGACGTAGGTGAGTACCTGGGCAATTTCGACAGGCGCCAGGGTGGCCGGTGGCATTTGGCCGTTGTACGCTTTGCCGTTTACCAAAATAGGGAGCTTTAATCCGTTTTTTACATAGCAGGCCAACTGGCTGCGGTTTTGTTTCAAGTAAGCTGCATCAGTTAACGGCGGGATAAGCGCCGCCAAACCTTCGCCGTTTTGACCGTGACAGTTTTGGCAATGGCTTTTGTACAATTCTTGTCCCGACGAATAATAGCGCATAAACTCGATCTTTTCCTCACTCTGGCAAGAGTAAGCCATGATACCGATAAAACTTAATAGCACCGCTATGATTTTAAATTTCATATGGTTTTGTTGTTTTTGTATTCGGCCTGCAAAGTTTTGATGTCGGCAATCAGCTTTTGGGTATCCTCGGGTTTGGTACCGTCGTAAGTGCCGCGGATGCGTTTTTGCTTATCCACCAAAATAAAATAGCCTGCGTGTACTAAACCGCCAGCGGCGTTTTTATCTTCGGCAACACTCACCAGGTAACTTTCGGCCAGTTTATAGGTGGTTTCTTTAGGCCCCTGTAAAAACCACCAGCTATTGCCCGTTATACCTAAGTTATCGGCATACTTTTTCAATACGGCAACACTGTCATGGTTAGGGTCGATGGTATGCGAAAGTATTTTTACGTCGGGCGTGTTCTTAAACTCCTGGTACACCGTCAGCATGTTGCGATGCATGATAGGGCAGATAGACGGGCAGGTGGTAAAAAAGAAGTCGGCCACGTAAATATCATTATCCAGCGACTTTTCCGTTACCTCGGCGCCATATTGGTTTACAAACTTAAATTCCGGTATGGTGTGGTATACGGTGTCGGTTACCGTTTTTCCGTCAATGGTTTTGGTCACCGGCTCCCGTTCGCCATAAATGGGGAGTGTTTTATCAGCCGACTTGTTATTGCCACAGGCTACTAAAAACAGCAGCCCGATGATGCTTATGTTAAATAACCTCATTTTTTATAATTGGTAATTATTTGGTTAGATTGATTAACAGCTTCAGTTAAGCGCTGGTTCATTTGATTCACCTCTTTTTTTTGCTTATTAAGGTACTGCATAATTTGCTCGTGCGATTTGCCGGTGTAGTCGGCGTTAAACTGATGCATCCATTTTTCCATGCCCTGGTCGGCCTCGTTTATTGCTTTAAGCGTTGCGCTGCTTTGCACGGTATCAGTAATGATTTTATCCTTCACCAGGCTATCTATCAGCATTTTGTTTTTAACGGCCTGTTCATCTTTGGCCATCGCCTCGTCATGTATTTTGATCACTTCGTTCAACGCATCTTTTTCCTGCTTTTTGGTATCGGTGCAGGCATTCAATGTAATAATAGAAACGGCCAGTACGGCCAATGTTTTTATAGTCATCAGTACGATATCAGTTTTGTTTTTTGGTTAATTCCATGCCGCATTTAGGGCAAACACCCGGTTTGTCTGCCTTAATTTCGGGGTGCATGCTGCAGGTGTATGCTATCTTAGTTTGCTCTTTTTGAACAGGGGTTTGGGCGTTTGAACTTGGCTTTGACTTGCAGGCTGCAAGCACAACGAACAAACAAAAAATACTTAGTTTTTTCATGATAACGGTATAATAGTAACGTGGCAAAACCAATCAAAGATACAACGAACCTCCTGTAATCAGCAGATTTGTCGTACTGATAAAAGCTTGGCTTGCTTAAAAGTGTCGGATAATATTTAGTTAGACAAAACAATCTTGTCTATTGGATAGGTGCGCTCTGCTCTGAGACCCGGCTGTTTGAATGCATTAGGTCAAACTTCATCACATCAGCTTCATAGAATTATAAAAGCAATGCAGTCTAAAATCTACAATCAGCAGGGATATAACAGAGTTGCTTACGCTATCTGCGGAGGATGAAATAAATCGAATGCTACCTGCTGCGGCTGCATCAATTCGTGGTGACTATTGATTTGCTGTAATAGCTCCGCTTGAAAATTTAATGTAAAACCGGTAGTGACAACAGCATCCTGAAAAAGGCTTTTCTGAATTTCGCGCTCGGTGCTGCGTTCTTTTTCTTCGGCTTGCTTGATTTTTTTCATCAGGTAACAGCGGCCGTGGCAGTTAAGCCAGGGTTTATTGCGATTTTCGCAAAGCTTTTCGGCAATGTATTTCTGATTTACTTCGTAGCCTGCATAAATAAACAGCCGCGTAAAATTAGCGCAGATGATAAGTACGGTGAGGAGTAAGGCTAAAAAGCGTTTAAACATTGGATGCAAAGCTAACACTTAGAGGCGGAATACGCCCAATAATTATGTTTCTAAAGCGCGTAGGTAAAAAATATAATCGGATGCCGGCAGGATTTCCAAGCCGCTCTGTTTAAGTTGCTGGCCAATTTGTGCCCGGTGATGTGTGCCATGATTAATTAAGTGGGCAATAATATCTGTGAGGATATTTTGAAAGTTACCGCCTTTAGAGTTTTTATAGACAATCAGTTTGCTAAAATCAGCATTATTGGTTTGCTTTAAAAAGCTCGTCCAATCTGCATGATTGTCTTCAATTATCGCTTTAAAATCATTTGCTGACCAGTCCGGCCAAACAGGGCTCCC
>CAJYSL010000050.1 GCA_913777515.1 uncultured Mucilaginibacter sp. | reverse complement strand
GTCTCGTCTCTGCGGATACGGCCTACAAATACCTCGTCTTTTTCGTGAGCGTCTAACGGCATTGGGTATTTCAGGTTGGCTACATCGTCTACCACAATGATACCAGGCGAGTTGCTTAACAATTCGCGAACCTCGGCCAAGTCAAAATCGTTCTCGAACTCGATGTTTACCGATTCGGAGTGACCGCCAATTACAGGGATACGTACCGTTGTAGCAGTTACGCGGATACTGTCATCACCCATAATTTTTTTGGTTTCCAATATCATCTTCATTTCCTCTTTGGTATAACCGTTATCCTGAAAAACGTCGATATGCGGTAATACGTTCAGGTCAATTTGGTACGGGTAAACTTTAGGGCCGTCAATGCCTTTACGTTCGTTAAATAATTGGTCAACTGCCTTAACACCGGTACCGGTTACCGATTGGTAAGTAGATACTACCACACGCTTAACTTTATATTTATCGTGCAGTGGTTTTAATGCTACTACCATTTGTATGGTTGAGCAGTTAGGGTTAGCAATAATTTTATCTTCAGGAGTCAATACATCAGCATTAACCTCAGGCACTACCAGTTTCTTGGTAGGGTCCATACGCCAGGCCGATGAGTTGTCGATGACAGTAATACCTGCCTCAGCAAACAACGGGGCTTGCTCTAAAGAAGTGCTGCCACCTGCCGAAAACAGCGCAATATCTGGCTTTTGCTTTATCGCATCGCCGGCAGTAACCACCTTATATGGCTTACCCTTAAAGGTAACTTCTTTACCTACACTTTTTTCGGATGCCACGGGGATTAATTCTGTTACCGGAAAGTTGCGTTCTTCGAGAACCTGCAACATTTTAGTGCCTACCAAGCCGGTGGCGCCTACAACTGCGACTTTCATTGTCTTGTTTAAACTTTTAGTAATTAAAAAACGTTAATTCTCAAATGTAATCAAAATTTAATCAATAGGTTAAAATCTATATTAAATTGGTGGGTTTTATATTAAAACTGCGTGCTTTTACTAATGGTACAACAGGTTAGATTATCGGCAAATTTTTACCTTTGCGCGTTTTAAAAGCTACTGCATGAGCGAAAAAATTTTAGTGATTGGCGCTAACGGCCAGATTGGTTCCGAACTGGTGATAGCACTGCGTAAACAACACGGTGGGCAACAAGTAATAGCCTCAGATATTAATAAGCCGGTTGATGCGATTAAAGATAGCGGTCCGTTTGAGTTTGCCAACGTGTTGGATAAAGAAGCTCTGCAATGTCTGTTTCAAAAGCATCAGCCTACACAAGTTTACTTGTTAGCCGCTATCCTATCGGCCATAGGGGAGCAAAAGCCTAAACTGGCCTGGGATTTAAACATGAACGGCCTGATTAATGTGCTTGATTTGGCTGTAGAATTTAAAACATCCAAAGTTTTCTGGCCAAGTTCTATTGCCGTATTTGGTCCGCATTCGCCAAGGCAAAATACACCGCAGTATTGTATAATGGACCCCAACACGGTTTATGGCTTCAGTAAACTGGCCGGCGAACGCTGGTGCGAGTACTATCACACTAAATACGGGCTGGATGTGCGAAGCATCCGCTACCCGGGATTGATTAGCTGGAAAGCGGCTCCGGGTGGTGGTACAACCGATTATGCTATTCATATTTTTTATGAGGCGCTAAAAAACGGTACTTACCAAAGCTTTTTATCGGCCGGTACCAAGCTGCCAATGATGTATATGGAAGACGCCATCAGGGCAACCTTGCAATTAATGGAAGCGCCAGCCGAGCGGATTAGCATCCGGTCAAGCTATAATTTGGGCGGCATCAGTTTTACGCCCGAAGCGCTGGCTAACGAAATAAAACAGCATATTCCGGAGTTTACCATCAGCTATGCCGACCATGACCCGCGCCAAGCCATTGCCGACAGTTGGCCGCAATCGGTAGACGATAGCCAGGCTGAGCAGGACTGGGACTGGAAACTGGAATACGATTTGCCGCGCATGACTGCCGACATGCTGAAAAACTTAAAGAATACCTTAAATTTGTAGATGGCTTGTTGATTGCACTAATATCAGGATGATTTGATGATAACTGCGATTGTTGATTGACCTTTATTTATCAACGCCGCACCATCAAAACACGCCTCAATGGCAATTAAAGCAATCTGTTTAAAATCAATATAATCACCAAAAATCGGTGAAATCAAGAATAAGTTATGGGAAGAGCATTTGAGTTCCGTAAAGAAAGAAAATTTAAGCGCTGGGCCAAGATGGCCGTTCAGTTTACGCGCCTGGGCAAAGAGATTGTAATGGCTGTTAAAGACGGCGGCCCAAACCCCGAAAGTAACTCGAGGTTACGTACCGCTATACAGAATGCCAAGGCAGTTAACATGCCTAAAGACCGCGTTGAAGCTGCCATTAAACGTGCATCAAGCAAAGACGAAAAAGATTACGAAGAGTTAGTATACGAAGGTTATGCACCGCATGGTGTAGCCGTGCTGGTAGAAACTGCTACCGATAACACTAACCGTACTGTAGCCAACGTACGCAGCTACTTTACTAAAGTGGGTGGTACCTTAGGCAAAACCGGTTCTTTAGATTTTGTATTCAGCCGTAAATCGGTATTCCGCTTTGACCCGGGAGAGCGTGATTTGGAAGAGCTGGAATTTGAATTGATTGATGCCGGTTTAGAAGAGTTATTTGTAGAGACAGATGAAGAAGGCAAAGATGTAGCAGTATTGCATGCTGCCTATGAGGATTTTGGCAAAATGCAGAAAACTTTAGAAGGTATGGGCATTGAGCTTAAATCAGCCAAATTGGAACGTATTGCTTTATCGACTACCGAAATCAGCGAAGAAGATGCCGCCGATGTATTGAAGTTAATTGATAAACTGGAAGAGGACGACGACGTTCAGGCCGTTTATCATAATATGGCGGAGTAAGCACTGGAGTCAGGATTATAGAGTCAAGAATCAGGAAGGAAAGATTTAAGTAATGCTGTTCGAAGAGTTTTTTAAGAAGAAGAAGATAAGTCTGGATGCCTTGCAGCAAGGTAATCCGGGCTTATTTTCGGAATTTAAATCGCACTACGAACAGATGGGCGAAAAGAGTTTTGACCACACCAAGAAGTTTTGGTTCAACAAACTAAGGCATCAGTATCCCTTGCCGCCTGAGGTTAAGGCTGAAAAGTTAAGGGCCGAAAACCAGATGGCCGAGCAAACGGTAGCTGATACCCTTACCGAGCCTTCGCCACGTACCCAAGCGCCTAAATTAGGCTTCACCCCGAAATTTAAAACGCAGGGAACGCCACCAACGCCGCCGGTAACCGAAGCTCCAAAGGAAGAAACTGCATCAGCAGATGAGCCGCCTAAAGAAGTGGTTGCTAAGCCTGTGGCCTATAAGCCCAGATTTCAGGCTAAAAATGTACCGGCAAAACCTGCAGATGGTACAGAAGCAATTCATCCCGGAGACCAAGCCGCTGCAGCGTCAAACCCTCCGGTAAACGAACAAACTCCGGCACCAGCTAAAATGGGCTTTAAGCCCCGTTTTAAGGCAGGCGTAACTACCAATAAACCGGCTGAGGCAAAAGAAGAGCAACCGGAAGTTAATAATGAAGCTGAAAAGCCCGTTGATGCGGAACAATCAACAAATGCTGAAGCGGCACCACCAGCTAAGCTTGGCTTTAAGCCCCGTTTTAAAGCAGGTACAACTACGGTAAAGCCATCGGACGAAAGCACTGCTCCAGCATCTGAAAAGAAGGAGACTTCTGAGTCGTTAGAATCACCTTCTGAAGTAGAGGCTCCAAAAACACCGGATGCCCCTAAATTAGGTTTTAAACCACGCTTTAAAGCGGGAACAACGACCGTTAAATCAGCGGAAAGTACCGAACCGCCGGTGGATCCTGAAACAGCCCCAGATAACCAATCGGAAATTACAGCCGAGCCAGCACCTGCTGCTCCTGCCAAATTAGGTTTTAAACCGCGGTTTAAAGCTGGAGTAACTACGACGAAGTCTGCGGAAACTAAAACTGAAGATGCTTCAGTAGGGGCTGCAATTACTACAAAAGAGGAGCAGGAGACTGATAAAAACTCAGCAAAAATTGAGAAACCGGAAGCGTCTTCAACAGATGACACTCCAGCCAAACCGGCTTACAAGCCACGCTTTAATCCTAACATGGTTAAGCGTAATCCGCCCAAGGAAGAATAACTAGAAATTCTTGATTTAAATGTAAAGTAGAATACGCTGTTTAGTTAATAGTTATAGCTGCTTTAACTAAATAGGGGAGGATGTCTTTTTGGAAAGAAACAAAGTTTTTGCGCACGTCGCCGTCGCTTACCGAGGTAAAGGCAAAGCTAAAAACAATGTTTTTGCTGCATTTAATTAAAAAACGGATGCGCTGCTGATAGCTTTCGTGCTTGCGCATGCCAGTTAAACCCATAAACGAACTTACCAGCAAATCTTCCAACTCGTTAGACAGGTTGCGCAGAAACTCCTGTGAGTTGGTAGATTCGCGTATAAAATCCCAGCCAATAAACTCATTACAAACGGTGTATGAAAGCCGGCAGGTTTTCATAATAAGGTTGGTAAGATGCGTTTCCTCGTCCAGTTCGGGCGTATCGGTATGAATCAGCTCATCAACGCTTACCTGTATATAATCCATCAGCAATGAGTGCAAAATGGCTTCCTTACTATCAAAATATTTGTAGATGGTAGCCTTAGCAATCTTTGTCTTTTTGGCTATTTCGTTAACGCTGGTCTTGTGGTAGCCGAACTTGCGAAACAGCTCTTGCGACGAACGCTTAATACTTTCTCTTATTTTGTCGGCTTCCATGTATCAATTAGATACAAATATGTTAAAATTATTGACGGATACGCTATATGCGCGTAACGATCGTGTTGCAGGGGCTTTTACGGGTGAGCCATCGCTCAATAAAAACTTAGAACCGCTGCAGGGGTCGGTGGCCGTAAGTCCTGTATCATCGAGGGTAACAGCACATTTTTTTTCGGGCTGATAACTGCTGCAACGGTCAAAGGCTACATAGCTGCCACCGGGCGTGCGATAAATGAGCAGGCCGGCTACACCATAGCCGTTAATAGCTACGGCACCGCCGGCACTGTTTAGTTTGGTTAAGCGAGGGTCGGTTAATGGCGCCTGAAAATTAACCGGTACGCTGGGTATATAACTTTGGTCGTCCTTACCGCATCCTGCCAATCCAATCAACACCAGTAAAAGGTACGCCAGTTTTTTCATTATACAATATCTGTTTTAAACTGCTTTAAAAAGCGGGCGTCGTTTTCTGAAAATAAACGCAGGTCGCGTATTACGTATTTCAGGTTGGTAATACGCTCAATACCCATACCAAAGGCAAAGCCGGTATATTTTTGGCTGTCGATGCCGCAGTTCTCTAATACATTAGGGTCAACCATGCCGCAGCCTAAAATTTCAACCCAGCCGGTATATTTACACATATTACAGCCTGCGCCTTTGCAAATACTGCAGGAAATATCCATTTCGGCCGAAGGTTCGGTAAACGGAAAATACGATGGACGGAAACGTACCTTGGTGCCTTCACCATATAACTCCTGAACAAAGTGAAACAAGGTTTGCTTTAAATCAGCAAACGATACATTTTCATCCACATATAAGCCTTCTACCTGGTGGAAAAAACAATGCGCACGCGCTGATATCGCCTCATTACGGTAAACCCGGCCAGGCATAATGGCACGGAAAGGCGGCTTTCCGCTCTCCATCATACGCACCTGTACTGATGAGGTATGCGTACGCAGGGCAACGCTATCTTTACTGCCATCTTTGGTAATAAAAAAGGTATCCTGCATATCGCGGGCAGGGTGCTCTTCCGGAAAGTTAAGCGCCGAAAAGTTATGCCAGTCGTCCTCAATCTCAGGTCCTTCGGCTACCACAAAGCCCAGGCGCTTAAAAATGTCGATAATCTCATTACGCACCAACGACAACGGATGGCGCGAACCCACAGCAAAACCTTCGCCAGGTAAGGTTAAATCTATTTCAGACTTTGCATCGCCTGTTTCCGATTCAAACTGTTCTTTAAGCAACTGGTACTTGCCCTCGGTGAGTTGTTTAAATTGGTTAAGCACTTTACCTAAAGTACGTTTCTCTTCGGGCGTAGTATTTTTAAACTGCTCAAATAAATCTTTGATGAGCCCTTTAGTACCTAAGTATTTGATGCGGAACGCTTCCAACTCATCGGCAT
>CAJYSL010000049.1 GCA_913777515.1 uncultured Mucilaginibacter sp. | reverse complement strand
ACCAGCACCACGCCAATAGCCGACGAAAACCCTTTGCTTACAATGGCAGCCTTCTCGCCCAAAGCAAATGATATCTGTTTAACAAATAACGAAAATTTGACAACCACAAAGCCAAAACCCATGAGTGCAATGCTGGTGCGTATCCAAGCCAGAAAAGTGCGTTCGTTGGCCAAATGGTCGCTGGCGTTGGCTGGTGGTTTTTGTTGAGGTATGCTGTTATCCATTAATTGAGATAACATCTGGCACACGACAGCAGTTTTAACAGTTTACAGTTCAGTAATTATGCAAAGGGTGACAACTTAGTTCTCTTTTCTAAGAGCCTAAAAAACAAAGGTTACTTACAGGCATGTCGATGTTTGTAATGCTTAAATTACGCTTGTCAATTACCATGAACAAAAAATCCGCAGGAACTCAATTCAATCTTTTGATTAATCCATTCATCAATAACACCTCAATCATTCTTCAAAACATTAACCGGATTACCCAAAGCCGCTTTGATGGCCTGATAGCCCAGCGTACTTAAAGCGATAAGCAACGAGGCTCCTGCGGCTGCTACCGGTACCCACCAATGGATGCTGGTACGGTAAGCAAAGCCTTGCAGCCAGGTTTGCATACCCAGCCAGGCAACAGGTATGGCAATAACTACGGCTATCAAAATCAGCTTCATAAAATCGGTGCACAACATGGCCGTTACACCCGCTACTGATGCGCCAAGCACCTTGCGGATGCCTATCTCGCGCGACCGCTGTTCGGCAGCGTAAGTAATTAAGCCAAACAAGCCGAGGCAGGCTATCAGGATGGCGAAACCGGCAAAAGTGGTAAATATGCGACCGGTGCGCTGGTCGGCTTCGTATAGCTTGTTAAAATCGTCGTCCATAAACGAGTAAACAAACGGCTGCCCGGCCATGGCACTGTTAGCAGCATGATAGCGGTTTTCTATTTGCTGTAGTAATTGGTTCAGGTGGCTCGACTTAACACGAAAGGCAAACCTGCCGCCGCCTTTGCTAAGACTAAAAACTACCGGCTGCACCGCATGGCGCATAGAGCCCGCGTTAAAATCTTTGATAACCCCAATAATCGTGAGCCCGTCAGTATGGCTGTCGCCAAACGATTTGTAGACCTTTTGCTGCAGCGGATATTTTAACCCCAGCATGCGCGCAGCTGTTTCGTTAATTAACACGGCGCCGGAGTCGGTTGGCATTTGGGCCGAAAAACCACGCCCCTGGATGACTTTAATGCCTAACGTATTCAGGTAATCAGTATCAATTTGCCAGTCGCCAAACACAAAAGATTTACTGGCATTCATGGTTGCATCTCTAGAAAATGCATTGGTAGACCAATCTATTTCTTTAGAAGTAGGTAACGTAGATGCACGTGTGCAGGCTACCACACCGGGCATTTGCAATACATCGTTTTTGAAAGCTTTGGCGCCTTCGCCCAGTGCGTAAGCATTGTTGATGACTACTACCTGCTCACGGTTGTAACCGGCATCTTTATTACGGATGTAGTTTAACTGGTTGTAAATAACTACCGTACAAATCATCAGCACAATGGCCGTGGCAAACTGAAACACTACCAACCCGTTACGCAGCCAGCTGCTTTTAAAACCTGATGCCACACGCCCTTTCAGCACCTTAACCGGCTCGAAAGCCGACAGGTAAAACGCCGGATAAAGCCCGGCAAGGGTACCAATAATAACGGTAATCAATAACAGAACAACTATGGGTAGCGGAGACAGCAAGCTTTGTAAGGAAATACCTTTGCCCGACAATTGGTTAAAGTGAGGTAAAAACAACCAGCCCAATATTAAGGCTCCTGCCAACGCCACTAAACTGGTTAATACAGATTCAGCTAAAAACTGCATTACCAAATTACCTTTATCCGAGCCCAGCACTTTGCGCACGCCCACCTCTTTGGCCCGGCCCGCCGAACGCGCAGTAGATAAATTTACAAAGTTTACGCAGGCCAGCAGCAAAATAAAAACGGCAATCATTACAAAAGTGTATACATAAACAATGTTCCCCGGTTGCTCGTGTTCCTTATCAAAATCGGAACGCAGATGAATAGATGTTAGCGGAATAGTAGAGTATTGCAGGTAATCGCCTTTTTTGGCCATGTCGGCCAGACTGGTATGAAAGGCGCTTTGTATTTGCGGTTCCGCGTAAAGGTGAAGTATTTTTTGCAGATAAGCGTTAAGCTGGTTTGCATCGATACCCGGCCGCAGCATTACATAAGTATCGTAATCATTGCTGAGCCAAAAATTAGCATCTTCATCTTTTACGCTCGACATCGACCTTAAAAAGTTGAAATGCACATGCGACTGCTGCGGCATGTCTTCAATCACTGCCGTAATTTTATAGTCGTCGGTATTATTGAGGCGGAGCGTTTGCCCAACCACATTGGTGTTTTTAAAATACTTCTGGGCAATAGCTTGTGATACCACCAGCGAGTACGGTTGTGTAAGCGCTGTTCTGGCATCTCCGGCTAACACGTTTAGGTCGAACATGTTAAAAGCTGTTGGGTCGGCCAGGTAGGCATCATGCTCGTTCAGTGTTTCGGTACCTTTGCGTACCAGCAAGCCATTGTCGCCATAAGCACGCAAACGTGTGACCTGTTGTACGGCCGGGAAGTTTTTCAACGCATCCGCCATGGCACCTGGAGTAAGGCTCATTTTGGTTTCGGTACCGTTGAGATGCACGTTGGTGTTGATGCGATAAATGCGGTCGGCATGGGCGTTGTAACGGTCGTAGCTCAATTCGTCCAAAACAAACATGCTGATGAGCAAACAAGTAGCCAGCCCTACAGCCAAACCAAATACATTGATAGCAAAATAACCTTTGTTTTTTAGGATATTACGGATGGCGGTTTTAAGTTGATTTTTGAGCATGGCGATGTGAAATTAAAACAATCCGTCAAACATCAATTAAAAACCGTTCCGATTCTATAAGTTGCTCAAACACAAATATTTGTACATATACATGAAAAATTAACTGTAACGTAAACGAACATCAGTTGTTCTGAAGCGAACTATTACTTAGTTTGTCTGACAGGTCAAATGTTATATAACGCCTCTACTTTGAATCGCTTTTACGGTCGCTGTCAAATTTTACTTGTATAGCCTTCGCTCCTTCCTGAGTCGGGCGGTATGATTTAGGGATATTGATATCGTGCCCATCGCGCAGGGCATAAAAATGCGGCGACATCAGCTCTATACCGGATTCGTTAAATACATCCTGCACGTTTTCAAAAAGTTTGGAGTAAATGGCCGCCTGCCGGTTGGGCTGTTTGGTGTACGCGTTGAGTTGATAGGTAATGTAATAATCATCTAAACTCAATTGCAGTACAAATGGTGGCGGGTCTTTTTCTACCATTTCGGTGCGGTCGGCAGCGGCAGTGAGCAATTCGTAAACCTTGCGCCACTCAATGTCATATCCCACGGTTACGTTGGTGTACAAAATCAAACCTTTTTCGGGAGCATCACTGCTATAATTAACCGTATGGCTATTCATTACGGTTGAATTTGGGATGGAAATAATTTCGTTTTTGGTGGTGCGGATACGTGTTACCAGCAACGACCGCTCAATGATATCGCCATTCACCTCTCCTATTTTAACCCGGTCGCCTTTATGGAAGGCCCTCATGTAAGTAAGCACCAGTCCGGCTACCACGTTACTCAACGCTCCGGCCGAACCGAACGTGAACAACACACCCACAAACACCGACACGCCTTTAAATATGGGCGAATCTGACCCTGGCATATATGGAAATATGACGATGAGCATAAAGGCCAGAATGAGCACGCGGATAATTTGGTAAGTAGGGTTGGCCCAATCGGGATAAAAGCCCGGCAAACTTAGAGCGCCGCGTTCAATCTCGTTTTTAAAGAAACGAAAAATACGCAGTACGTACCTGAAGACCAGCACCAGTACCACAATGGTGAAAAAGTTGGGCAGGTAATTCCAGATAGACGCCAGTATCTTTTTGATTGGTGTGGTGATGTAACTCAGTAAAACCTGCGAGAAGTTTTGCGTCCAGGGGAAAATGCCGAACAGCACCGGTAAAGCCAGATAGACAGCCACCAGTATAACCACCCATTTAAAAAAGGTAAGCGCAGAGTTAATAAAAGCAGCCTCCTGCTTACCATCAAGCAGCTCGTAAGTGCGGATATGCACGCCGTTGAGCCAGGTACCAGTAAGCGAATCAACCCACCGGCTAACTCGCCTAAACAAACGGTTGATGAGATAGATTACTAATATCAGTATGATGATGACCAGCAGGGCCAGTCCGGCTTCTTTAAGCAAAGTTTGCCAACTGGTTTGCTGCTTGTAATTAATAACGGCTTTGCCTATGCTGCTTTATATTGCTGCGCCAGCTGCTCGCGCGACTCATTCATCCAAAGCCCATCTTGTTCAGACACCGCTATAATTAAGTCGCCTTTGTAAACAACGTCGGTCGTATTTTCTGAAGGGATGATTTGCAGCGAATCGGGAGAAAACTGGTAATCATCGTGCAGTTTGCGTATACGGCTTACCACGGCATCCGCCCTTTCGCCGGCCGTAAAGCTGCCTTGCTTGCTGTAAATTAAAAAGAGTGTATCTAAAAAAGGCTTAACAGGAAATCCCTTCACAATACTGCGAAGCGAATCTACCTGACGGCGCTGCCGGGTAAGACGCAATGAGTCGGCCCAGCGTAAAGCAGCCAACTCTTTCACCAACCCCTCCTTTTTTAAATTATTGGTAGATTGCAGTGCCCGAAGCTGTACCTGTAATTGTTGTTCGCGCACCGAATCGGCCAGGTGCGCATTTTTGAGCCGCTGCAACTCGGCAGACTGCTGATCTAAAGCTGCGTTACGAAACGAGTCTACCTGTTTGCGTGCACTATCGGGTACTTGTGCAGATAAATTATGCAGTAAACTGAAGTACAAAAAACATAGCAGGAGTATCGGGCGCATATAGGTAAATCAAAAAAAGGCGATAGTTTGTTTCAATTTAACACCATTCACCTGTATCTTAACGCCCAGTTTAACGCCGCCCATTCGCCACATTACTGATTTTTAGCGTGTAAGCCACTGCAGGCAATACGTCTTTTAAACTGCCAAAATCAATAATTATATCGCCTTTGTTTTTTGTCCATAGCAACGGCTTTGCCTGTCCAAGCATCGTTACAACCGTATTATTTTGTACCGGGATATTTTTCAAGACAAATTTGCCTTTGGGCAACTGCGGCAGTATGGCATAAAGCGTGTTGTTCTTATAAGTAAAAAAAGCCTCCTTTATGGCGTGGCCGGCATCGGGTGTTACGGTTTGCTTCAATATAAAGTTGCCCGATACACCACCTTCGGCTACCGGCTTATCGTCACGTTTTCCGGCCGACCATTGGCTGGCTACTTTCCACCGGTGGGTGCCATAAATGGCTTCACCGTTTACGTTGAGCCACTCGCCTATTTGCAGCAATCGCTCCTGCATTACGGGCGGTATTTTGCCGCCGGCGGTTGGGCCAATATCCAGCAATAAGTTTCCGCCGTTACTTACAATATTAGCCAGCATCAGCACCAATGCCTGCGCCGAATTGTAATCCTGCAAATCCTCGTTCTGGTTATAACCAAACGACTGCCCAATGCCCCGGCATTCTTCCCACGGATGGTCGGAGGCAAAGTCGGCACCGTACTCGGTGGTGTAAAAACCACCATGATGCTTGCGTGTATCTTTGCCCCAGCGGTCGTTTACAATCAGGTCGGGATTTTTTGTGTGATTATAAACCCAGGCCAGCAGCTCTTTTGATTTCCATTGCTCATCAGTCAATTCCCATTCGCCATCCGCCCACAATATGTCCGGGTTATAACGTGTAATGAGGTCTTTGGCTTGCGGGAGCATGTGCTCGTTCACAAAACGGCTTTTATCCTGCTGCAGGTACAGCGGATTAAACCACTCAAACAACGAATAATAAAAACCCATTTTAAGGCCGGCACTTTTTACTGCCTTAAATAAATCGCCGGCCAGGTCGCGTTTTGGTCCTGTAACGGTGCTGTTCCAGGGGCGGTTAAAAGCCTGCGAGGCTTCGGCACTGGGCCATAACGCAAAGCCGTCGTGATGTTTGGAAGTGAGCACTACGTATTTAGCACCCGAGGCTGCAAATAATTTTGCCCACTCGTCGGGCGCAAAATCTTCGGCCTTAAACATATCGCCAAAGCGGCTGTACGCGAAATCGCCTCCGTACACCTGCTCGTGGTGTTTTTTAAAGGCAGCGTATAAATCCTTTTGTCCATCGGTAGCCTTGCCCTCTACCCAGTACTGGTACCACTCGGAGTAATTGCCCTTAGGTGCCCAAGCCGGTACAGAATACGGCCCCCAGTGTATAAATATGCCAAACTTAGCGTCCGAAAACCAGGTTGGCGCCGGCCGGCTGTCTATTGATGTCCAGGTAGCCTCGTATGGTTTGGGTTGTGCAAAAATTGATGTCATCAAACAAAAGTTTAGTAATATAAACAAGTAGCGCATAGGGCATTGGTAGGATTTTATCATCAGCAAGTTATCAAACCCGTTCGTCAATTCAAATAAGTAGCATTGTCAAATTAAAAGGACCTGCATTTAAGTAAAAACTCTTAAATACTTGTGTTAAATTATTGGTCTTGCGTTCACAAATCGACTCAAATGACTAAATTTGGCTATGCAGCCTATGTTTATCATGCAGGGCAGGGTAATGTGGAGTTTTGATTACGAAATGGCCCACGTCACTGCCGGCTATAAAATCATGTCGGGGTTAACCGGCATTGGCGGCCCTTTGCATCATCACCGCGGACTTGTTGCCCTGAGCAGTTCCGAATTAATTATTGAGGGCGAAAGCGACAATGAGGATGACTTTTTAAGCATCCCTTTAACATCTATCACCCAGCTTTACCATGGGTATGATGATGTATATCAGGCTTACTCGGTAAAAAATGCCGGTTTATTTTGGCAGCCGCTCCGCGTTACTTTTTACAGCGCGCCGAACCAAACGCAAACCATTTATTTGATTATCGACTATTACGGCATAGTTACCCAGAATAAAAAATGGTACTATGCATTGACAGAAATGTTGGAAGCGGATT
>CAJYSL010000048.1 GCA_913777515.1 uncultured Mucilaginibacter sp. | reverse complement strand
ACCGTAATTTTTTTCATCCCAACCTGCGCTGGCATTTCACCGGCATCCGGTTGGCCCGATAACTGATACCTAACATTATGCTACCTATAGAAAACACTGTTACTACCCCTTTAACCGGGAAAGATTCTGACCATCAGTTTTGTGAAGATGTGCTTGCCGGACTGAAGGCTACACCCAAATATTTGCAGGCAAAATATTTTTATGATGCCGCGGGCGATGAGCTCTTTCAGCAAATTATGAATTGCCCTGAGTATTATCCTACTGATTGTGAGCTGGAAATATTTACGCAGCAAACCAAGGCCTTGGCCAACGCCCTGATTGCCGACGGTAGCCCGTTTGATTTAATTGAATTAGGCGCCGGTGATGCCATGAAATCAACTTACTTGCTTCGCCAGCTGTTAAACCAGCAAGCTGATTTTACTTACCTGCCTATCGATATATCGGGGCATGTAATTAACTATTTGGAAGAAACGCTTCCAGTTACCTTGCCGGGTATCAAGCTTAAAGGCCTTACTGGCGAATATTTTAACATGATGGGCGAGGCCGCGCGCATATCGCCCCGCCGTAAAGTCGTATTGTTTTTGGGTTCTAACATTGGTAATATGCCGGTTGCCGAAGCTGAGGAATTTTGCTCGGAGTTGCGCCGTCACTTGTCCGTAGGTGATAAGGTACTAATGGGAGTTGACTTAAAGAAAAATCCGCATACCGTATTGGCAGCTTATAATGATGCCGCCGGTTATACCCGCCGTTTCAACCTTAACCTGCTGGAGCGTATTAACCGGCAGCTGAAAGCTAATTTTAACCTGAGACAGTTTGAGCATTATCCAACTTACGATCCCGAAACCGGTTCGTGCAAAAGTTACTTGATTAGTTTGGCCGACCAGCAGGTAGAACTTTGTGATGAGACCATTACTTTCCGTAAAGACGAATACATCTTTATGGAGATATCACAAAAATATACCGTTGCCGAGGCCAACCAAATGGGGGTACAGGCAGGTTTTAAGCCGACACAAAATTTTTCTGATAGCCGTAACTGGTTTTTAGATACGCTATGGTTAGCGGTTTAACGAAAACGTTTTAGTACAATGATGCCTCATATATGCAATTTTAATCGATTAAAATTCATCTTATTGCCCTAAATTTAGTTTTTTTGCGAGCAGATTAACACGATAAACATGGAAAGCTTTTCGCTAAAAGACAAGGTTATTATTGTAACCGGTGGTACCGGTGTTTTAGGAGACGCTTTTGTAAAAGGCATAGTTGATGCCGGCGGTATTGCGGGTATTTTAGGCCGCAACGAAAAGGTAGCCAACGAGCGTGCCGAGGCTATCAATGCCGCAGGAGGTAGAGCTATTGCCTTAGTGGCCGATGTGCTAAACGAGGAACATCTAAAAGCAGCCCGTGATAAGGTGATGCAAGCTTACGGCCGTATTGACGGACTGGTAAATGGTGCCGGCGGCAATATGCCCGGTGGTGTTATACAGCCCGACCAGGATTTGTTTACCATGAACATGGACGGTATGCGTCAGGTAATGGAACTTAACCTTTGGGGCACGTTACTACCCACGCAAGTATTTGGTAAAGTAATGGCTGATGGCGGCAAGGGCAGCATAATCAACATTTCGTCTATGGCAGCGCAGCAGGCCGTTACGAAGGTGTTGGGATACAGTATGGCTAAAGCGGCTATTGATAATTATACCAAATGGTTTGCTTTAGAGGCAGCCAACAGATACGGCGACCGTATACGCATGAATGCCATTGCACCGGGCTTTTTCCTGACTGAGCAAAACCGCACCCTGCTTACCCAGCCTGACGGTAGCTATACCGAGCGTGGTAACCTGGTAATGACCAACACACCTTTTAAAAGGTTTGGTAAACCCGAAGAACTGGTAGGCGCCTTGATTTGGCTTTTAAGCGATGCCTCTGCCTTTGTAAGCGGAACCGTAGTTTATGTTGACGGCGGTTTCTCCGTTTTCAGCGGCGTATAACTCATTATTCAATAAAATAAAATGGGCCGTTGGTGATGACTAACGGCCCATTTTATTTTACAATAATTTATGGTCAAATAGCAGCAGGTAAATCCAAGTTATGATAAAAACCAGCGGAATCATCACCGGCGAGATACGCTGAAAGGTGCGGTCCCACTTGTTGCCGTTAAGCATTGGGTAATGATGCTCGCTCGAACTACCATCGGTATGGCCTTTGTAATTCATGCGTAGCTTACGCATATAAAATATGCCCGCCAAAACGTCAATAAATGTGAATATAGAAACAATTAAAGCCGCTATCGGAAAGATGACGGCCAGCATTTCTTGTTTCTTAAAAAGTTCGGGGGTGGGGGCCTTGGCCGTTACCAGCATGGCATAAACGTTAAAGAAAAACGACTGCCCTATGGATAGCCATATTACACGTTGGTTTACGCCATTATCATGGTGCTCAATCTGAGCCCGGCTTATCCGGTAAAGTTCTGAAGGAAGCGGTTCTTGTTGTTCTTCTGCCATTTGTTTTATATTAACAGTTTAAACAACAATATTTTACAGGTGCAGTTTTTCCTCATTTTCTTTCTAATGAAAAATTTACATTATTGATTAAATAAGGCTTGGTGCTCGTTTCCTATCAACCTAAACCAGCGAAAACTTGTCTTTCCGGCCCACTTTCTCAACTTTAACCTGCCCTGCTTCTTCAAGTTCGGCAAGCGGAGCCGTGATTTGGCGGGCTAATTTCTTGGCATCCGATTTCGGTTCGTATTGTGCCATAGCATTGGCAATGTCCTCGCTAAAGCCCGAACCAATTTCCCTTAATGCAAAAGCAATTTTTTGATTAGCCGGCAGGTCATCGCTGTATTTGGCTGGAATATCTATAGGTTGGGCAGGTTCTGCAACGTTGGTCTGCTCTTCGGCAGGGCTCTCCTCTTTTGGAGCAACAGCCGGGGTTTTAGACGCAGGAGCCTTGGCTTCATTTGCCTTTGGAGATTGCGGAACAGCAGCGTTCTCATTTTTCCCTCTTGGAGCGGCGGGTGCAGTTCCAGCAAAGCCGTTCAGCAGCGTTTCAAATCGTTTAGCCTCCTGCTGATGAAAGGCAACCTGCTGTTTTAAGTACTCTACAATATCCTTTTCTGTAATGTTAGGCATGGTAAAATAATAATGGTATTATTTTACTTACAATGTATAATTTATATTGTTTTAATGCCCGAGCAAGCATAGGCAACCTACATCGCAATGTTGCTGTCTATCCGCGGGTCTTCAGGTAATATTTCCA
>CAJYSL010000047.1 GCA_913777515.1 uncultured Mucilaginibacter sp. | reverse complement strand
GTGGCTCTATCATGATTGTAGGCCCGCTGTTAGCTCGTTTTGGTAAGGCATCTATCCCTAAACCGGGTGGCGACAAAATTGGCCGTCGCCGTTTAGACACCCACTTTTTGGGTTTCGAAAAATTAGGTGCCCGCTTTGATTACAACCCCGAAAACGGATTTTTTAACGTAGACGCCTCCGACCTTAAAGGCACCTACATATTGCTGGACGAAGCCTCGGTAACCGGTACCGCCAATGTTGTAATGGCAGCTGTTTTAGCTAAAGGGACAACTACTATTTATAACGCGGCCTGCGAACCTTACCTGCAGCAACTTTGTAAGATGCTGAACCGTATGGGTGCCAAGATTTCGGGCATCGGCTCAAACCTGCTCACTATTGAGGGTGTAACCGAACTGCAAGGTACCGAGCACCGCATGCTGCCCGATATGATTGAGATTGGCTCTTTCATTGGTTTAGCGGCCATGACGGGTTCTGAAATTACTATTAAAAACGTACAGTACAAAGAGCTTGGCATCATCCCCGACACTTTCAGACGTTTGGGTATTAAATTAGAACTGCGCGGCGATGATATTTTTATCCCGGCGCAAGACCATTACGAAATTGAAACTTTTATTGATGGCTCAATCATGACTATTGCCGATGCACCATGGCCTGGCTTTACGCCCGACTTGCTGAGCATTGTATTAGTAGTGGCAACGCAAGCCAAGGGCTCGGTGTTGATTCATCAAAAGATGTTTGAGAGCCGTTTGTTCTTCGTAGATAAATTGCTGGATATGGGCGCTCAAATTATTTTGTGCGACCCGCACCGCGCTACGGTTATCGGCTTGGATAAGCAGGTGCAACTGCGCGGTATTTCCATGACCTCGCCTGACATCCGTGCTGGAGTATCGTTATTGATTGCCGCACTATCAGCCCAGGGAGAATCTACCATTTACAACATTGAGCAGATTGAGCGTGGCTATCAGCACATCGACGAAAGATTAAAAGCATTAGGGGCCGACATTACCCGCATCTGATTACACAGATAGGTTGTCAATAAAAAAACCACTGCTTTTACACCAAGGCAGTGGTTTTTTGTTTTAATGCGGTGCCGGTCCAGATTTACACTTAACTTTAAAACGGTAATTATTCAATGTTAGCCTCTATCATCCAACTCTATAAAAATGCTTACAGCGGCTTGTCCAGACATAGCTGGTACCTGGCCCTGGTGCTGTTGGTAAATCGAAGCGGCACCATGGTTATCCCTTTCATGACTATTTACTGCACCCAAAAGTTGCACTTTAGTATTGCACAGGCGGGTGTTATTATGTCGATGTTTGGCGTGGGCTCTTTGGTGGGTGCCTTTATGGGCGGCCGCATTACCGATAAGATTGGTTTTTACGATGTGCAACTGGGGGCGCTGCTGAGCGGCGGCGTTTTGTTTCTGATACTGAGCTTTCAGGAAAACTTTTGGTGGATATGTGTGCTATCGTTTACGCTCAGCGCTTGCAATGATGCTTTCAGGCCGGCCAACTCTACAGCGGTTGCCCATTACAGCAACGCAAATAACCGCACCCGCTCGTACTCGCTTAACCGTTTGGCCGTAAACCTGGGCTGGGCCTGCGGCGGAGCATTGGGAGGCTTTCTGGCCTCAATCAATTACCATTTATTGTTTTGGGTAGATGGCTTCACTAATATATTTTCGGCCTTACTTCTGCTAAAGTTGATGCCACGGGCGGAGGCGGTAAAATCGCTGGCGCAAAAAGTAAAAAGTAAATTACCGGCAGCATCGGCTTTTAAGGATGGCATTTATTTATGGTTTTCGTTGCTTACCGTACTGTTTGCCGTTTGCTTTTTTCAGCTGTTTACCATGCAGCCGGTATTCTACAAAACACAATGGCACTTTAGCGAAAGATTTATTGGCTGGTTGATGTCGTTAAACGGTTTGCTGATTATTGCCATTGAGATGGTGCTGGTGCATCGGCTGGACGGGCGTAAGCATCCTTTATTGTTTATTACTTTGGGTGTGCTTATTACCGGTATCGGCTTCACCCTAACCAACCTTTTACCAGTCGGTGTAGCCACAGCTTACCTGATTGTATTTTTTGTAACCCTGGGCGAAATCATGAGTATGCCGTTTATGAATACCTTTTGGCTATCGCGCAGCAACAGCGAAAACACTGGCCAGTATGCCGGTATATACAGCATGTCATGGTCGGCGGCGCAAATTTTGGCCCCTACCCTGGGCAGCCAGTTAATTGCGTATAACGGGTATGCCTTATTATGGTGGGTGTTGGGTGGCATTTGTCTATTATCAGCAACTGGATATTTTATTTTATACACTTTGAACTTCAAGAGCAGGCTTAGGGCGAGCACACCGGTTACAGCTTAAAATGCTTTTTCAATTGTCGGTGGCCATAACAACTCGGCCAGCGCCCATCTGCTTTTTATCAAGTTAGTTTAAACCGTACAGGAGAGCCATTGTTTGTTTAACATGATTAAAGCATTAATACTCGACCTGGATAATACTATTTTCCCGACGGCCTCTATTACTCCCGAACTGTTTGAGCCTTTGCACCAACTGCTGGACGAACACAAAGACGAGTTTGGTGAAGATGAGCTGCCTGAGATAAAAAAGCTGATGGCCAAGAAAGCCTGGCAAAAAATTGCCGACCAGTTTGGCTTTAGCGAAGAGCTGACCAAGAAAGGCGCCAACATATTGCGCGAAAGCTCTTATGACAAGCCTATTGAGCCTTTTAGTGATTACCAGGAAGTAAAAAGCCTGTCGCACGATAAGTTTTTAGTAACCATGGGTTTTACTAAGATGCAGCAGAGCAAAGTGCGCATGCTAAATCTGGAACAAGACTTTAAAGACATCAGTATTAACGACCCGGAAAAAACGGATGACACCAAAAAGGAAATCTTTGACGAAATTCTAAAAAAATATCATTATCAGCCCCAAGAAGTGTTGGTGATTGGCGACGACCCCGAATCGGAAATTGAAGCCGGCAAGGCCTTAGGTATACCTACCGTACTATACGATAAAAAGAACGAATTTAACGACGACCAGGCCGACCATCGCATCCACGATTTTAAGAAACTTGGCCAGATTATCGACCAGTATTAATACAACCCGGCCTGTAAAACTTTTACAGTAACCAACAGCTGCCCTACATGCCGCATGGTATGTTCGGCAGCATGGGTATACAGGCCAATTGCCGTTGATGGTGTTTGCGCCCGGCCTACGCCCCTCACCTCAGTTAACACTTGCGGATTTTCAGCTTTTAACTGCGCGATTGCCATATCAACCTGCAGATTAAAATTATTAAGCAGAACAGATACTAAACCAGTTGCCGGTAAAGGCTTGCCTTCCTGATGCAAGGCATCTAACTGTTCGGGCGTAAGCATTTTGCCTTGGGCATAAGTAAAAAGGCGGTCTAACACGCCGGTTAAATGCTGTAAATGAAACCCCGGAGAAGCTAATGCTGCCGGACGTTTCCAAAGCAATCCCTCATCAAAATCAGCCATCAAAGCATTAATTTCTTCGCGGGCTTGCAGCAATGCATGGGCCACAGGTTGCAATAAAGCGGGCACCTCGGGCAATG
>CAJYSL010000046.1 GCA_913777515.1 uncultured Mucilaginibacter sp. | reverse complement strand
TAACAAATCATAAGCTTTTAAAAAGTCGCTGATAACCTGGGCATATACTTCTTTAGCGCTGTTGCGGGTAAATTCGTATTGCACGGTGCTCGATTGGGTCAACTTTAAAGGCACCCCGCCAAACTGCCTTACCAGCTTAAAGTAATCAAAGGCACGCATAAAGTAGCCCTCTCCTAACCGCACATTTTTAGAGGCGCCATCATAGTATTGCGGTACGTTTTCAATCACAATATTGGCCGAGTTAATGTTGCCATACATGTTATCAAACACGCTGGCGGCATCACCCGAAAATGAGTTGAGGTTAGCATCATACGAGTTCCACATTTGCTCCGTGCGGTCGCCACCAACGGTAAATTCATCCACACCGTAATTAGTTGTTGTATATGCCCATGTGTAATTAAAGTGAAACTTTAAACTCTGGTACATACCAATCACTAATCCATCTAAGCCGGTGGTGGTCTTAAAATCCTCCGTATTTAAACTGGTTATCTGGTTTTCATCCAAAAAACTCTTTTTGCATGAGGTAGGCACCATTAAAACACTGGTAGCCAGCATAGTGCCATATATAAATTTCGATATATTTTTCATGTTTTTTGTTCCCTATCCTTAAAATCCAACATTTAAACCAAAAACAAAACCTCTGTTAAAGGTAGAACCACCCAAGTCCGGGTCAATCCAGTCAATTTTTGAATAAATTAAACCCGGGTTAAGCGCTTGGGCATATACCCTTACACGTGATAATCCGGCTCTTTTAATTAAGCTGTTAGGCAATACATAACCCAAGGTGATGTTACGTATTTTGATGAACGACCCATCCTGGTAGTTCATTGATGATACATAAGCATCGCCTGATGCGCTGCCGTAGTTTGGTGCCGGGTAAGCATTGGTTGGGTTAGTTGGTGTCCAGTAATCAACAACACGCTGAGCGTAACGACCTTGTAACGATTCGGCACCGGTTAACACCGTAAATTTCCATCGGGCAAAAACAAAGGCTGATAAATCGAACGATTTATAAGTGAAAGTATTGGTGATACCACCGTTCCATTTAGGTACTGCGTTGCCTACAATTACACGGTCGTTATTAGCATCAATACGGTAATCGCCGTTAACGTCTCTTACTTTGATAGAACCCGGTCTAAATTGGCTGTTCGCATTCGGAATGTTCGCATTGAACTTAGCCATCTCTGCTAAATCCTCAGGCGTGTTTTGCCAGATGCCTACTTTTTCAAAACCGTAGTAGCTGCGTATGCGCTGACCAACAATGTAAGAATAATCGCCCCCTCTAACCGCTGTGGTGTAGCTGTTGCCGGTAGGCAAATCCGTTATTTTATCTTTGTTTACGGCAAAGTTAACGGTAGTGCTCCATTTAAAGTTTTTGCCCTGGATGTTCTCGGTAGTCAGGTTAATCTCCACCCCTTTGTTAGCACTCGAGGCAAAGTTTAACAAACTGGTTGGGTAACCGTTAGGAGACGGGATTGGTGCATTCAAAATCAAACCAGTGGTTTTGGTTGAGTATACATCCAACGACCCCGAAATGCGGCCTTTGAAAAAACCGAAATCAACCCCTAAGTTGTACTGCGTGGTACGCTCCCACTTTAAATCTTTGTTAGGTAGAGAGATTGGGTTAGCTAATGATGCATCCGAAGCTACATAACCTGCCTGCACCGAGCTACCGTAAGTGTAGTACAGCGTTTGCAACAAACCGTTGGTGGTATAGGCCGGTATAGACGCATTACCAGTAGCACCGTAACCTAATCTAAGCTTTAATTGGTTCACCCAGTTGATATCCTTAATAAACTCTTCTTGGTCTAAACGCCATGCTAAGGCTGCCGACGGGAAGAAATCCCACTTGTTACCCGGAGCAAGCACCGATGCACCGTCCCAGCGAGCAGAAGCCGTTAATAAATATTTACCGGCATAAGAGTAGTTAACACGACCCATGTAAGACAGCAAAGAGTTTTCGGTAAGGTTAGTACCAAAAGCATCCAGCGCACTTACGGAGTTTAACTGGTACCAAAGCTGCTTGTTGTAAGGTAGCTTGGTGGCAGTCATGGTTGATGTTTCGGCACGGTTGTACAAGCTGCTGTATAAAAAAGTAGCGCCAAAATCGTGCTTGCCTATACTCTTGTTATAATACAACAAGTGGTCGAGCGTGTACGAAAAGCGGTTGCTTTGATTAAGCTGCGCATAATTGGTTGAACCAGGCTCGCCACCACCCCGGTTGATGGAGTTTTGATCCTGCCAGCGACCCTGATAAACGTTATTAAAATCGGGACCGAAGTTAACACGGTATTTTAAGCCTTTAAACAGATTGACCTCGGCATACAGCGAACCCAGCACACGCAATGTTTTAAACAAGTTGATGTTATACCGGTCTTCGCCAATCGGGTTCAGAATAGTAATATCACCGCCCGGAAGGTTGATACGGTTACCGTTGTTATCAAACGGAACAGCGTAAGGCAGCATATCGCGGGCAGCAAAGTACAGAGTTCCGGGGCCGGTAACGTTGCTGGTTGCAAAACCATAATTTTGGAAACTGTAGGCAGCCGCTATCGAACCACCCATGCTGAACCATTTAGTGGCCTTAACATCAACACTCATTTTGCTACTGTAACGCTTGTAATCCTGACCAAGCTGAGTGCCTTGCTGATTTAAGTATCCAAACGAGCCGTAAGCAGTAACCTTATCAGTACCGCCGCTAACACTTAAAATATTATCGGTTGTAACGCCTGTTTTCTTTACTAAGCCGGTCCAGTCGGTGGTGGGCACCAAGCTACCATCAAAAGTTCCGTTTTGCCAGCCTTTTTCAATATTGGCCAGCGCATACTGGTCGGTGCCAAAAATGCGGCGGTCATCGGCTAAAGTCGGTGCAGCCGGGTACGTAGATGTTGCACTGGCGTTCGGATTTAAGTAACCTACACGGCGGTATGCATCACGACGGAACTCGATATACTGCGCTGAGTTCATCATTTGCTGGCGGTCAACAATGTTTTCTACGGTAGTAGTGCTTACCAGGTCTAAGGCCAAACGGCCTGCTTTACCTTTTTTGGTAGTAACGATAATTACACCGTTGGCACCGCGCGAACCGTAGATAGCCGTGGCTGATGCGTCTTTTAAAACGTCGATAGTTTCGATATCGTTAGGATTGATGGTTTCTATGCCGCCCGAAATTAACGGGATACCGTCTACTACGTACAATGGGTCGGACGTACCGGTAATAGAGCGAACACCACGGATGAGCACGCTGCCCACCGTACCCGGACGTTCGTTTGAGGTTACGTCGACACCGGCTGCCTTACCCTGCAACGCTTGGATAGCATTTTGTACCGGTCTTGAGCGGATTTCGGCTGCATCTACACTCACGGTAGAACCGGTTACGTCGCTTTTCTTAACCACGTTGTAACCTACCACAACTACCTCGTTCAGGTTGCTAGCTTCGGTAACTAAGGTAATACTTAAGTTAGTTTGATTGCCTACCGGCACTTCCTTGGTTGTAAAGCCGATGTACTTAATCACCAGTACGGCGTTGGCGTCCGGAACATTCAGGCTAAAATTACCGTTTACGTCGGTAATGGTGCCGGTGGTGCTGCCTTTAATGGTTACGCTTACGCCTACCAATTCTTCGCCTTTGTCGCTTACTACCTTGCCCCTCACCGGGATGGCTTGTTGAGCATCGGCGTTAACACTGCTCTTTTTGGCGCTCAGCACAATGCGGTCGTTAATCAGCTGGTAGCTAACGTCGGCCGGCAAGATGCTGTTCAGCACGGCATCTAGGCGCTGGTTGCTGCCTGAGTAATTAACCTCGCGGTTGGTTTGAATAATACTTTTGCTGTAAACAAATTTTACGCCTGCCGTTTTTTCGATGGCTTTCAGCGCTTCTGCTAAATTGGGTTCTTTGACAGACAGGCTCACCATTTTGTCGAGTATCTGCGCACTGGCCTTACGCGCGTAGGCCACGCCAGACAGGATGAGCGCGATGAGCACCTGGCTTACCGTAATCCGCATAAATTTGAGGCAATTACCTGGTTTGAGTAAATTGTATTGCATACATTAATTGGTTGTTGTTTAATTTAATAGTATCGTGATTGCATGACCGCCTTACCGGCGGATGCAAAATTTGGAATAGCTTTCCGTTAGCCGTTGGGGCAATCTCTCTTCTTCATCATCGTCTGAATTTTTGGTTGGATGGTTAATTTATTTATTGGTGTAAAATGCAAAGGAATCGCCCTGGGTAATGGTGTAATGGGTATTGGTTGACTGCCGAATCATCTCCAGTATGGCGGGTAGGCTTTGGTTAGTAAAATCGCCGGTAAAGGCATAGCTTTTCAAGCGGGCATCGTCGCTGTAGATATGTATCCCGAAATTTTTATTCAGTGCCTCAAACACATCATTTAGCCTGGCATCATCAAACGAAAGCGATACCTTTTTCCAGATACGCATTTCGGCCGCTACTGCATTGCCGATGTTTTTAACAAGCCGGTCGTGGTGATACAAGGTGGCCTTTTGGTTAGGCAACAACATCACCTCAATATGCGCCTTTCGGTTTTGAACCGATACCTTGCCGGTAACCACCGCTACCTCGGCAGGTACGTTATGATAAGCCCGCACCCTAAAGCTGGTTCCCCAAACTTTAGTTACCAGTTCGCCGCTGTTAATCACAAAAGGATGCGCGGCATCTTTGGTCACTTCAAAAAATGCTTCGCCGCTTAGCTTTACCGCGCGAAATTGGCCTGTAAACTTTTGAGGATAGGTAACCGTACTATGCGGACTCAACCAAACGGTGCTATGGTCGGGCAATAAACGCTTATGTATACTGTTGGTAGCATTACGAAAGGCAATCTGTGCATCAGCCTGAACCGATACCGGCTGCCGGTTATGGTCAGGAAACAACACGCCCAATTTGGCGAACAACAGTACTGCGGCGGCCAAACCGGCAACACCGTACATCACCCGGTGTAAGCGGCGTACCCTCCCACCGTTGTGTTCATCCGGTTTGGATGATGCCAAGTTTACCTTAAATCGATTGTAAATTGATTCGCGCAAAGCATCGGCTGCATCCTCAGTCATATCTTCTACCGGGTTAGGCTGCTGGTCAAAACTTTTGTACCAGTCGTCAACCGCCTGGCGTTCCTGGGGTGTACAGGTGTTGTTTAAATATTTTTCAATAAGTTGCGGGGTAGTTTTCATACCATAGTTTAGTGTTTAGTAATTGGCGTTTGTAGAATTGGTTACTGTTATGACAAACCAAAACCGCCTACCCCTTGCTCACCCTGAAAATATTTTAAAAAAAATGGCTACTGCTGTTTATGCAAGTGAAACAGCAAACTATCAGGAGATAAAAACGGCCATTACAGTGATGACCAGCGCGTTGAGATTTAGACGCAATTGCTTGATGGCCTTGCTTAAATGGCCTTCCACTGTTTTTTCAGAAATGCCCAGGGTTTGTGCAATCTCTTTGTTGGATTTATTTTCTAAACGGCTCAACTCAAAAACTGAGCGGCACTTTACCGGCAACTGGCTTACTTCGCGGGTGATGACCGAGCGCAGTTCGTGCAGCATTATCATCTCTTCGGTAGAGTTATCCAAGCCCGACGAATGGATGCTGATGTTTTCGAGCATCTGGTTTTTACGGGCCTCGCGGGCAAAATAATTAAGCACCAGGTTTTTTATTGAGGTATACACATAACCTTCAAACGAGGTCTGGATGTTGAGCTTGGCGCGGTTAAGCCAAAAGTTAGTCAAAAAATCCTGTACAATTTCTTCGGCCACCTCGCGGCTGCGCACCCGGTTGTAGGCAAAGGCATACAAATGCTTCCAGTAACGGCAATACAACTCCTTGAAAGCCGGTTCGTGGTCGGCCTTAATTAAGTTAAGTAATTGTACATCTGTTAAAGTTTTAACATCCAGCATTCGTTAAACGCAACTTTCAGGTTCATAATAATTCAGGCAAATCGGCTGCTTACTTTACATCAACAGCAACAAAAACTGCCTGGTAAGCATACAGATTTTTAATCGCGGTTCAGCTTAATTGGAGATGCGAACGTAGATAATTAATTCATGGTTCTCTGTCCTGCTGCATCATGCCCTGATGCTACAGCCGATGGCATTTTTCCGTTTAAGGCTTCAAAATTAGGATAATTTGCGCGAACTTTTGGTCAATATCTGCAATGAATTTGCTTATTAATTTATTCTCAACGTATCTCACAAATGTGTAAGAAAATGCCGAAAACGCTTATTTTAAGTTCTTTAATGCGATGGGCGATTTAACATTTCAATGTTCAAAAGTCTGGCAAACAAATGCATCACAACAGGGGTTAACTATAACAATAACATCCAACCCATGATTAACGAAGATAACTTAAATGCAAGCGGCGATTTGTTTGAAGATGACAACGAACACCGCAAAACCAACACTGGTGACGACCTGAAAGGCTCGAACACCGAAAAAGACCCTGATGAGTGGACTACGGGCGACGAGCCGATGACCGGCGCGCAGAAGTCGTACCTCAAAACACTATCTGACGAGGCTAAAGAGGAGTTTGATGAAAACCTCACCAAAGCCGAAGCCTCGAAAAAGATTGACGAGTTGCAACATAAAACAGGCAGGGGATTATAACCCCTGCTTTTTCATTTATACCCCAAACCTTAAATTTTGATTGCGATGTTTACAGGGTCACCCCTGCTTTTGCGAACCGCTTAAATTGATCTGTTATATTTTAAAAACTCAGGGTGATACGTTTATTATAAAAATTTATCAAGAAAGCCGGAACTTTAAGCCGCCAATGGTAATTTTTCTTCAACCACATGTATCAGTTGTTGCATGTCAAAAGGCTTATGCAGTACTCCATCCGGCCGTGGCTGTTGATTCGAAAACTCTTCAACCTCTTCTAAACCAGTGCACATTACAACCGGGATGTGTTGCAATTCTTTTGATTGTTTAATCATGCGGCACAAGTCGCGGCCGTCACCATCAGGCAACTCCACGTCCAACAATATCAAGTTTGGATGAAAATCTTGTATGCGATCCACTATCCCGTAAGCCCGGGTAAGCGTTTCAACATCGTAACCCTGGCTATTTAATATTTGGGAAATAAGGCTCAGAATGAACTCGTTATCATCTACTACCAAAACCCTGTTTTCCATAATTGTTT
>CAJYSL010000045.1 GCA_913777515.1 uncultured Mucilaginibacter sp. | reverse complement strand
ATCATTTCGGCCAGCGAAATACCTAATTCGGCAGTACTCATCGCACCGGCCAGGGTTACCATCATTTTACCACCTTCTAACAGGTGAGTTTCATAGCCTTTAGCGGCATCCATTAATGCAGCAGCATTAAAATGGCGGTAGTTTTTCTCAATAAACTGAGATATAGGTCCTCTTGTAACTTCCATTATCCAATCGATTTAAAATCAGGCGCAAAGGTAGGTATTTTGTTTAAACTTACAGCTTAAGGATAAGAAATGAAACCTTGCTGACGCTGTGCTATTTACACATGCTTGCCCACTTAAGGTTTGCTTGTTGTGCAAACAATAAGTATACCTTTGCACTTTATTCAACCCTGTTACCTTGTTAATGAGAAAGCTCATACTTTTTATATGCGTACTATCGGGCAACCTTGCTTTTGTGCAGGCGCAGCCTAAATTTTTACCCAAGTTTGTGAGGCGCATGCTGTTCGAGAAAGACAGCAGCCGCAAAGCCAGCTTTTTTTTGTTACCTGTATTAAGCTCGGCACCCGAAACCGGTTTAGAAGTAGGAGCATCCACCCTGTACTCCTTTTTTACCGACAGCAGCCGGATGACCCGGGTATCCAACATATTTGCTTATGCTACTTTTACTACCGAGGGCCAGCAGCGGGCCAGCGTAAGCAGCAGCTACTGGTCGCCGCAAAACCGTTATCATTACACGGCTTCTGTTGGCTATGTCAACTTTCCATTCGATTATTACGGCATCGGCAACAACACCCGCAAATCTGAAGAGCAGCGTATCAGTGAAAAACGGCTGCGTATCAATTTCAACGGCGAAAAGCGCATAGGTCAATACCTGTACCTGGGCTACCTGTTGGGCGGTTACAATTTTGTTTACCGTATTGATAATACCGGCAAACCTTTCGAATCGCAATTTAACTACAACGACCGTAACGGCGGCTCGGGCATTTTGGCCGGACCAATGATTACTTTTGATAGCCGCAACAACAATACATATACCCATAAAGGCGTAGTTGTAAACGCTTACCTGAATGTAATGCATGGCCTGTTTGCGGATAATAATTACAAGGGCAGCTTTTTTAACATTGAGTATGCCCAGTTTTTTCAGCTGCACAAGCGATGGGTATTGGGTGTAAATATACAGGAACAAAGCTTGCTGGGTAAAGAGGCTCCGTTTTATTTGCTGCCCGAGTTAGGTAACGACGAGATGATGCGTGGTTACTACAACGGCCGTTACCGCGATAAAAACATGGTTGCCGGGCAAACCGAACTGCGCTATCGTTTAAGCGACCGCATTGGACTGGCAGCATTTGTCGGAACAGGTACCGTTTTCAGGGATAGTTTTAGCTTCAACCAGCTTAAGCCTAATTATGGCGGCGGCCTGCGCTACTTTTTTGACACCGAGAAAGGCCTGACTATGCGTGTGGATTACGGCGTTGGGCAAAAGCCAGCCGGCGAAGCAAGGCAGCAGGGTTTTTACTTAAGTCTGGGCGAGGCTTTTTAAGGCTATCTAAAACTTAATCAAGAAATCTTCTTTCACTTGTCCGGGCCGATGATAAATCAAACCCAACCAAAATAAATCAACAGAGACGGTCACCTGCGGATGGGATTTGAGGTTTTTCCATAATGCATGAGCCTCGTGGTTTTGATGATTGTTTTTAATCACCAACATAACACCTTCCTGTAGCGTAGCCAACACGTTTTGCAACTCCGCCTGTTTTGACGAGCGGTCTATTGCTGCATCTGTAAAGATGGCTTTGTGACTATTGACGGATTTGGTATCACCGTTCAACCTGCCTTTGGTAGGCTCGGACTCGGGTGCAGCATGGTTTAAAATAATATGGTCGGTAGTTGTGCATTTGCTAATGATATTTACACTATGCGGTTGCCAGTCGGCTACAAGGCGATACAACAGTTTGTCGGCGGCATTTAATTTTTTGTGTGGCTGCAGTGTTTTTTCAATATCGGTATATACTTTTTTATCCGAAAAGTCGTAAATTACTTCATCAACCAGTCGGTACACAAAGGGCGAATGCAACCCGTGCCGGTTTATGGCTTTAAGCTGATGCAAAAAGTAGCTTAAAGCAAACTTTAGGTTAAACATGGTTGTAAAAATAAATAAAGCTTTACTAATTTGAAGAACGAGGTGAACATGATTAACGAAGCTGAAATTAACTCGCTCATCCGCCTGCTGGACGACCCGGACCAGGAAATATACAACCACGTGCACGAAAAGCTGTTATCATACGGCCCAACCGTGGTTACTTATTTAGAAAGCGCCTTTGAACAGGCTTTTGACTCTGTACAGCAAGAACGTATTGCCAACCTGGTACACGAAATACAATTTAGCTTGGTAAAAAACGAACTGGAGCTATGGCATCAAAGCGGTTCTTTTGATTTACTGCGCGGCGCGCTCATCATCAATAAATACCAATACCCTGATTTGGATGAGCAAAAGGTAATTAACCAGATTGAAGCCATTAAACGCGATATCTGGATGCAGATGATGTTTGAAGGCAGCCCGTCTGACCAGGTGAAACTGATTAACCATGTACTGTATAACATTTATGGTTTTAGCGGCAACACCACCAACCATCAAGACCCGCAAAACAGTTACCTGAGCCAGGTAATCGAAACAAAAAAGGGTAACCAGATATCGCTGGCAATTATTTACTCGGTTATTGCGCAAAAGCTGGACATCCCGATTTACGGGGTAAACCTGCCGCAGCATTTTATCCTTGCTTACATGGACGAAAGCACCAGGTCGGAGTTTGAGAGCGGTGTTTTGTTTTACATTAATGCCTTTAACAAAGGATTTATTTTTGGCCGTCGGGATGTAGATAATTTTTTAAAACAGCTCAACTTAAATACCGAGAAGCAATTTTACGAGCCCTGCACCAATACAGATATTGTGCGCCGCATTTTACGTAACCTTATCAGCGCATATGAGCAATTAGGCTCGGTTGAAAAAGTACAGGAACTAACCGAATTAATAAACGTACTGCAATAGTTGTTTTCAACTAATTTATTAGGTAGCTTTAGGCATATAACCCGTTATGCCTAAAGCCTTACTTTGGTTGCTTTTGTTAGTAACCCCACATCCACGCACACCCGTTATTAAAAACGGCAACACAGTAGGCACCCGTTTCAAAACGCCTGCCGGTTACAGCCCGACTGCTGTTCCCAAACAATCATTTGGCGATTGGTTGCTGCACCGTCCGCTCAAACCATCGGGCACCCCTACCCTAACCTATACTGGAAACATTGCACGCACCAATCGTTATACGGCTGGAGTGTTGGATATCAGTGTTAACAAAAATGGGTTGCAGCAATGTGCAGATGCCGCCATACGGCTGATTGCCGAATATCTTTACAGCAAAAAGGACTACCAAGCCCTGCACTTTAACTTTACCAGCGGCTTTAATTGCGACTTCGTCCATTTTGCTGAAGGCTATCGTTATCAGCAGAACGGCACCTGGAAAAAGCTGGCAACTAAAAGTTATTCTCGCGATACTTTTTTGAAATACCTGGACTTGGTGTTTTCTTATGCCGGAACATTATCGCTCGAAAAAGAACTGCAACCAGTAAACAACGCGGCCGATATACAGGTAGGAGATTTATTTATCAAAGGTGGCTCTCCGGGCCATTGTTTTATCGTGATGAATGTGGTAGAAAACAAAACCACCGGGCAAAAAAAGTTTTTGTTGGCCCAAAGCTTTATCCCGGCTCAAAACATACAAATTGTACAGAGCGATTCGCCCTGGTTTAGTTTGTATGAGTACGCCATGATTCCGTATGGCCAGTTAATTAATAAGGCCTATTTGAAACGTTTTAGTTTCAAATAGGCCTTGTTATTACAGTTGGAAGTTTATCCTGAGTGATTATTTACTTAACCAGCCATTCGCATCCATCCAGTCTTTGCAGTTATTAAACCATTCGGCTTTGGTGGTTTTGTTAATTAAACCAAAGCCGTGACCGCCGGCCTGAAATAAGTGCAATTCCCCTTTTACCCCGGCTTTAACCATGGCTTCGTAAAACACGATGCTATTCATCACCGGTACGGTTTTATCATCTTCGGCGTGTACTAAAAAAGCCGGCGGCGTATTGGCCGTTACCTGCTTTTCGTTCGAGTATAAATCAACCATTTCCGGTGTTGGCGTTTTACCAATCAGGTTATCTTTAGACCCGGTATGGCCGATTGGTCCAAAACTAATGACCGGGTAAATTAAGATGCCGAAATCAGGGCGGAGGCTGATATTTTGCTTATTATCAATTACGGCTTTATCGAAATGAGTGATAGCCGTAGAAGCCAGATGCCCACCTGCTGAAAAGCCGACAATGCCTACCCGGGCCGAATTGATGCCCCACTCCTGCGCCCGCTCCCTAACTAACTGTACAGCACGCTGCGCATCCTGCAATGGGCCTATGGTTTTATCTACCATGATGGCATCGCTCGGCAAACGATAGGTGAGTACAAAGGCGGCAACGCCAATCTCATTAAATTTTTTAGCTACAGCCGTACCCTCGTGATCCATCGCTAAACGGGAATAACCGCCGCCGGGGCAAACAATAACGGCTGTACCATTGGCTTTGCCTTTCTCCGGAAAAAACGGTGTAATTACCGGATCAGTTACCATACTTACCCGGTTGTTATCGTTCTTTTCGGCGTAACCGGCAGGTGCGGGCTTCGAGTTTGGAACGCCCTTGGGATATAGTTTTATTGGCTTACTCTCCTGGGCTATGGCCGATAAGGATACTACCGTAAATAACACGGCTGATAAAATGCTTTTCATGTTGTTATAGAGTCAATAAATGATAACATTGCCATAGTACAAAGCCAAGCAGCAAATGCAATGATGTTTATCAATACAATTCTACCTTCTTCTTTTTTTAAGAAATACATAATAACACCTCGTATCAGAAGAATTATCACGGTCAAACTAACTATTAAAATTGATAAAAAATCAAAATTTGGTGTACAAGGCCCGGATTTAAAGCACGGCAGTACATTAAAGAAAATCAAAGCCCCCAATAGGAAAGTATAGATTAATAACCATTTGGATGTACTGCCAAGCTTCATAGTTTACTACAGTTTGTATTAACTTTTTGGACCGCCAAACTCCATCAGGTAAGCTTTTAAAAAGTCGTCAAGCTCACCATCAAGTACGGCTTGCGCGTTGGAGGTTTCGTGGTCGGTACGTAAATCTTTCACCAGTTTGTATGGGTGCAATACATAGTTACGTATTTGCGAACCCCACTCTATTTTCTTTTTATTGCCTTCAATAGCATTGGTGGTTTCCATACGCTTGCGCATCTCAATTTCGTATAACTGAGATTTTAGTAAGCGAATAGCGTTTTCTTTGTTCTGCAATTGCGAGCGCGACTCCTGGTTTTTGATGATAATACCGGATGGTTTATGATATAAACGCACGGCAGTTTCTACCTTATTTACGTTCTGTCCACCTGCACCACCCGAACGGAAAGTTTCAAACTCGATGTCAGCCGGGTTAACCTCAATCTCAATGGTATCATCAACCAACGGATACACGTATACCGAAGCAAACGAAGTATGGCGTTTGGCATTGGCATCAAACGGAGATACGCGCACCAGGCGGTGTACACCATTTTCGCCTTTCAAATAACCGTAAGCAAAATCACCTTCTATTTGCAGAGTAACAGTTTTAATGCCGGCTACATCACCTTCCTGATAATCCTGCTCAGTAACCTTATAGCCATTTTTTTCGGCCCACATCATGTACATACGCATCAGCATGTAGGCCCAGTCGCAACTCTCGGTACCACCGGCGCCGGCAGTAATCTGCAGTACGGCATTCAGCTGGTCCTCTTCGGCCGAGAGCATATTTTTAAACTCCAGCTCTTCAACCATTTTCAGGGCTGCGTTAAACTGCTCCTGCATTTCGGCTTCGGTAGCATCGCCGCTCTGGTAAAACTCGTAAAGCACACCGGTATCATCAACCGAGGCTACTACTTTATTAAAAGCATCAGTCCACACCTTTTTGGCTTTGATAGAGCCCAAAACCTTTTCGGCTTCTTTAGGCGTGTTCCAAAAATCGGGACTTACGGTAATTTCCTGTTCGCGGGCTAATTCTTCAAGCTTTTTATCGATGTCAAAGATGCCTCCTCAGGGAAGCTGTTCTATCCCTTAAATCCTGTATTTGTTCTTTTGTCATAATGGCAAATATATAGCTAAATAGTGAGTTTAATAAACAGCAAAAAGAAGCCGTCTCATAAGTCAATTATGAGGCGTTTTTTTGTTTTAATAGAGCAAGGCAAGCCATTAGTCCATGGCTGTACAGTAGTGGCTTTGTTTGGAGTTGCTTTGTTTGTTGATGCGTGT
>CAJYSL010000044.1 GCA_913777515.1 uncultured Mucilaginibacter sp. | reverse complement strand
TAGAACAAATTAACCTATCTTGCCCGTACTATTTACCTTTTTTAGTGCTTTGTTTATGCCGTTCAGCTCCCTGCCTTGTAAATTATTAGTACTGCTACTGTTTGCCTGTAAAAATCCGGGTAAGCCTGCAGTAATAAATCCTACACCAGTAGATTCGGGGGCTCATGCACATGAGACAACAAAGCATCCTGACATCAAATTTTCCGGTCGCATTGAAACCGGTAATACTACCCCGGCGCAGGTGGTCAGTTTTGCGCAATCACTTAAAGGTATTCCCTATAAATATGCCTCAACCGACCCAAGCCAGGGGTTTGATTGCTCGGGTTTTATTACTTACGTTTTCAATCACTTTAACATCGGCGTTCCACGCAGTTCAGCAGATTTTACTTTGGTGCCTAAAGAGATTCAGTTAAGAGATGCAAAGGCAGGCGACATCATTTTATTTACCGGCACCGACAGCACCAAACGTACCGTAGGCCACATGGGCATTTTTGTAAATAAACCGGGCGAAGAACATGTGTTTATCCATGCCACATCGGGCAAGGCCAACAGTGTAACCGAAACGCCGCTGAATGCCTATTACCAGGGGCGCTTTGTAAAAGCGATACGCATCTTCCGGCAAAACGATTAAGATTGTTACCTGCAGATTTCAATTTCGATTAAAATCTGTTATTCAAAATGCGTTAATTTTGCAAAGCATCAAATTAACTGCTTGTGGAAGAACGACAGGAGACTCAGGAAAAAAAAGATTCATTCGCCGCCTTACGATATAAAGATTTTCGCGCATACATTGGTATGCGTTTCTTTTTTACGCTGGCTTACCAAATGCAAGCCGTGGTTATTGGCTTTTATATTTACCAGATTACCCATAGCAAATTGGCGTTGGGCTACATTGGTTTATGCGAAGCTATCCCGGCCATCAGTATCGCCTTGTACGGCGGTTACATTGCCGATAAATACGAAAAGCGTAAACTGCTGCTCACCATATTTTCGATTGTGCTTTTTGCCTCGCTTACCATATTTACCATTACCTTAAAGAGCATGAGCCACCTGGTTCATGCGGGCTGGGTAGTGCCCATTATTTATGTGATGATATTTTTTAATGGCGTAGCCAGGGCATTTTATGGCCCGGCAACTTTTGCTATTTATGCGCAAAGTATCCCTAAAGAACTTTACCCCAATGGCAGCACGTGGAGTAGCTCGAGCTGGCAGATTGCAACCATTATGGGGCCGGCTATTGGTGGGTTGATTTTTGGCCATTTTGGTATAACGCCGACTTTTGTCATCATTAATATTTTACTGCTGGTTTCGCTCACACTGGTGTATATGCTGCGCACCTACCCACCGGTGTACATCCCTAAAGAAAGCATATGGCAAAGCTTGTCGGCAGGCATCAACTTTGTGCTTAAAAACAAAATGATGCTGGGCGCCATGAGCCTCGATTTGTTTTCGGTGTTTTTTGGAGGCGCTATTGCCCTGTTACCTGTGTTTGCCAATGATATTTTAAAAGTAGGCTCAGAAGGACTGGGCATTATGCGGGCAACCTCATCATTAGGCGCCGTATTAACGATGCTGGCCATGACCCGATTTTCGCCCATGAACCGCCCGTGGCGCAACCTGCTGATTGCTGTAACCGGCTTTGGTATGTCCATTCTTTGTTTCGGCCTGTCTAAGAGCTTTTATATTTCGTTGATATTCCTGTTTACCGAAGGCGCTTTTGACAGCATCAGCGTAATTATACGCGGCACCCTGATGCAGTTGCTTACACCTGATGAAATGCGCGGACGGGTATCGGCCGTAAATTCGATGTTTATAGGGTCATCTAACGAGATTGGCGCTTTCGAGTCAGGCTTTACAGCCGAATTGATGGGAACGGTACCTTCGGTAATTTTTGGCGGATGTATGACCTTATTGGTCGTGACGGTAACGTTCCTGAAAACACGGAACCTCATCCCAACCCGGTTATCCGACGTAAGCAAGCCGACAGAGAAAGTAGTATAAACCACTCCGTCTGCCGGTGTCACGATTAAACCAAGCTCTTTTATGAAACGCGCCGTTTTACGATACTTCGCTCTCGGTGTAGGCATCCAGTTCTTCCTGCAGTTTGCGTTCGCCGGATTGCTGGCGCCACATAGCATAGTATAAACCCTTTTGCTCCAGGAGTTCGTTATGGTTACCAACTTCTACCACGTCGCCGTTTTCTAAAACATAAATACGGTCGGCATGCATAATGGTGCTCAGGCGGTGAGCAATAATCAGGGTAATCCGGTTCTTTAGGTTAGAGATGTGTTGTACCGTTTTACTGATTTCCTCTTCGGTGATAGAATCCAAAGCTGAGGTGGCCTCATCAAACAACAATATATCCGGGTGACGTAACAAGGCGCGGGCAATACTCAGGCGCTGCTTCTCACCACCTGATATTTTAACGCCGCTCTCGCCAATCAAGGTATGAATACCGTCATCAGCACGCGAAAGCATACCCTGGCAAGCCGCCTTGTGGAGGGCGTCTAAACATTCTTCGTCGGTAGCATCCGGCTTTACGAAAGTAAGATTATCCTTAATGGTACCCGAAAATAACTGCGTGTCCTGCGTTACAAACCCAAGCCGGCGCCTGAACATATCCAGGTGATAGTTATCACTCTCAATGCCGTTATACATAATTTTGCCACTGATAGGCTTGTACAGTCCGATGAGTAATTTGATGAGCGTAGACTTACCAGAACCAGATGGTCCCACAAAGGCTACCGTTTCGCCCTTGTTAGCATGGAAAGATATATCCTTTAAAGCATAACGCTTGGTGCCGTTGTACTTAAACTTTACGTTCTCAAACGAGATTTGCTCAATGTGAGTTAAATCGGCCGGGTTATCGGGTACTGTTTCGAGTGGCCGGCTCATGATGCGGCGGTAATTAGCCAATGAGATTTGCGCCTCGCGCCAGGTTAAGGCCATATGGCCAAACTCCTGCAAGGGGCCAAACAAAAAGTAGGCATACAACAAAAAGCTGAAATATTGACCGGCCGAAATCTCCTTGTCAAAAATGAGCACCAGTAGTACCACCACCATACTACTACGTACCAGGTTAACGGTAGTACCTTGTACAAAGCTAAGCACCCGCAGTAATTTCGTTTTAGCAACCTCTAAAGCCAGTATTTTGTAGGTGTTTTTATTTAAGCGCTCAATCTCTTCGTTAGCCAGGCCATGGCTCTTTACTAACTCGATGTTACGTAATGACTCCGTAGTACGGCCAGCCAGTACTGATGTTTTTAAAACGATAGCCCGGTGAATGACCTTGATGCGTTTTGATAGTGTCCAGCTTAACCAGGTAATGATAGGAACGGCAACAAAAAACACTAGGGTTACCTTATAGCTGATAGTAAAGGAGTATACGGCCACGAACACGATGCCGAACATGGCCATAAAAGTAACATTGATAGATGCCTTAACCAGGTTTTCAATATCGCTGCGGATGCGTTGCAACATACCCAGTTTTTCGCCGCTGCGCTGGTCCTGGTGCTCGTAAAATGGCATAGCCAACGCATGCTTCATGCCATCAGCGTAAACCTCGGCACCCGATTTTTGGGCGATGGTAACCGTGTAGTAATCCTGAAAGTTATTGGCTATCCTGGAGAATAAAGCGGCAGCTACAGCGATGGTAACCAAGAGCAATACACCGCTTATAAAATCTAAACGGGAATACATATCCCGTTTTACAATGTAATCATCAACTATCTTTCCGGTAATCAGCGGGTCAACTAAAGCGAAGCATTGATTTAGCGCCGTCATTAAAAGCGCCATGGCTACCGAAAACTTATGTTTTTTAAGGTACTTAAACAATATATCCATAGAGTAAACGGACAGTTATAAAAATATTACAACAATTAAAACGTCCGAATGCAAAGAATACTTGCCTTTGATTTAATTTTTATGAAAATGTTAAAAATCAAGCCTAATTCATTAAACCCATCGCAAAGTCTGCAAAGCGGCAAACTTAAGGCTTTACAAAAACGAAAATTTAATTAAACATTAAAAATCAAGCTACCAACTGCCTGTTGCATATAAAAAGGTACAACTTGGAGAAGTATAGCTATACCTCGGCAGTAAATTTTTCGCCGATTTGCTGCCGCCACATCGCGTAGTATAAGCCTTTCTGGTTAATCAAATCCAGGTGCTTACCTTCCTCAATAATTTGCCCTTTTTCTAACACGTAAATGCGGTCGGCGTGCATAATAGTGCTTAAACGGTGAGCAATTAAGATGGTAATGTGTTCCTGGTGTTCAGATACCTCTTTGATGGTTTCTGTAATCTCTTCTTCGGTCAGGGAGTCGAGTGCCGAGGTAGCTTCATCAAACACCAGAATATCCGGGCGGCGCAGTAAGGCACGGGCAATAGACAAGCGCTGCTTCTCGCCTCCTGATACCTTAACACCGCCTTCGCCAATCACCGTATCCAAGCCTTTATCAGCACGGGCCAGTAAGGTTTGACAGGCGGCGCGTTGCAGCACCTGCATACACTCTTCGTCAGTAGCACCGGGGCGCACAAATTGCAGGTTTTCGCGAATGGTACCCGAAAACAACTGAGTATCCTGCGTTACAAAGCCAATCCGTTCGCGCAGGCGGTCTAAATCAATTTCTTTACTCAACACACCATTATATAAGATATCGCCCTGTAAAGGCTGATACAAACCTACCAATAGTTTTACCAGCGTGGTTTTACCTGAGCCCGACGGACCAACAAAGGCAATGGTAGTACCCGTTTTTACACCAAAACTGATATGGTTAAGCGCGTTGCGGTTGGCCGTTAAATGCTTAAAGCTTACGTTGGCAAAAATGAGGTCTTTTACTTTCTCTAACAGTACCGGTTTTTCGGGCTTAACCTCTACCGGGGTATTAATGATTTGCTCAAAGTTTGCTAACGATATCTGCGACTCGCGCCAGGCCAGGATTACGTTACCCAACTCCTGCAGCGGGTTAAACAAAAAGAAGGAGTAGAACAAAAAGGTAAAATACTGCCCTGGTGAAATGGTTTCTTCAAATATAAGCAACAGCAAAATCACCACCATAATACTACGTACCAGGTTAACCGTAGTGCCTTGCACGAAGCTCATGCTGCGCACATACTTAACTTTTTTTAACTCCAGGTCGAGTATTTTATAGGTAGTTTTATTAAGGCGGTTAATTTCCTGGCTTACCAGGCCTAAGCTTTTCACCAACTCGATGTTACGTAACGACTCGGTGGTAGAACCTGCTAGGGCCGTTGTCTCAGCTACGATGGTGCGTTGTATGTTTTTGATCCGCTTACTTAAGGCCGTGCTTACAAAACCGATAACCGGAATAGCTGCAAAGTACACCAGCGTTACTTTATAGCTTACGCTAAACGAGTAAAAAATTACGAACACCATACCCACCAGGCTTACGAACAGCACGCTGATAAACGAGGTGATAAACTTTTCGCAATCCAAACGTACCTTTTGTAAAATGCCCAAAGTTTCGCCGCTACGCTGGTCTTCAAATACCTGGTAAGGTAGCTCGAGCGAGTGTTTCAAACCATCGGCATACATATTGGCGCCTACCTTTTGGGTAATGATATTGGTAAAGTAGTCCTGAAAGTTTTTAGCGATGCGCGATACCATGGCAGCACCTACAGCCAAGCCTACCCAAGTAAGCACACCCCAAACAAAATCGTGATGATTTAACAGCTTGCGTTTTTCGATAAAACGGTCAACTACCCGACCTGTGATATAAGGGTCGAGCAGGGAAAAACTTATGTTAACAGCCGCTAAGGCCAAAGCCAGCAACACTACCCAGCGGTGTTTGGATAAATAGGTTAAAAGTAACTTCATAGATTATGGTGCAAAAATAAAAAAGGGAATGATGCAAAATGCTCATTCCCTTTAATTTGACGTTGGCTTAAGATTTAAACCGTCATGATGTCTTTTTCTTTGGCATCAGCCAGTTGGTCTACCTTTACAATGTAAGTATCCACCAGTTTCTGCACATCGGCCTCTCCTACTTTAATTTCGTCTTCAGAAACGCCTTCGGTTTTTAATTTCTTGATTTTATCGTTGATATCCTTACGGATATTACGGATGGCAACTTTACCGTTTTCGGCCTCACCTTTTAAACGCTTTACCAACTCGCGGCGACGCTCTTCGGTTAATGGCGGTACATTAATGCGGATGATGCTGCCATCATTTTGAGGGTTAAAACCTAAAGTAGATTCTTTAATTGCTTTTTCGATAGGCACCAGTAAGGTTTTTTCCCATGGTTGTATCACGATAGTACGTGCATCCGGGGTGTTTACGTTACCTACTTGGCTTAAAGGTGTTGGGGTGCCGTAATAGTCAACCACCAAACCATCCAGCATTGCCGGACTGGCTTTACCAGCACGTATTTTTGATAACTCGTTATCTGTATGATTTATGGCTTTATCCATCAAAGCCTTGGCATCATTCAGTTGCTTCTTAATGAGTTCGCTCATTGTATTTTATTTTTTGTAATTGCAAAAATAGTAAATCCTGATAGAGTCGGTAATGCGCGTGAATATTTAAAATACCAAAAACTCAAGCTTCTGTTTTAATAAACACTCAATCCACCGATACTAAACTCGAAATACCTTTATCACTATCTCACCAAAGTACCTACTTTTTCACCTTGGGCAATCTTTAAAAAGTTACCCTCTTTGTTCATATCAAATACGATGATAGGTAACTTGTTTTCCTGGCATAAAGTAAACGCGGTCATGTCCATTACGTTAAGGCCTTTGCTGTAAACCTCATCAAAGCTTACTTCATCGTAACGGGTGGCGGTAGGGTCTTTTTCCGGGTCGGCAGTGTAAATACCATCTACACGGGTACCTTTCAATACCACATCAGCCTTAATTTCGATAGCACGCAAAGAAGCTGCGGTATCAGTAGTGAAGTAAGGGTTACCGGTACCTGCACCAAAAATAACTACTTTACCGGTTTCTAAATGAGTCATGGCACGACGACGGATGTAAGGCTCACAAATCTGCTCCATTTTAATAGCCGATTGTAAACGGGTATCTACGCCAATACCTTCTAAAGCGCTTTGCAAAGCCATACAGTTAATTACGGTGGCCAGCATGCCCATATAATCGGCCTGCGCACGCTCCATGCCCGATTTTTCGGCGCTTAATCCTCTAAAAATGTTACCTCCGCCCACAACAATGGCTACTTCAATGCCGGCATCACAAACGGTTTTAATATCGTGTGCGTATTGCAGCACACGTGCGTTATCAATACCGTATTGCCTTGCGCCCATTAATGATTCGCCGCTTAGCTTCAGTAAAATTCTGTTATACTTCATGCAGATAATGATTTTATAGTATTTGGTGATCTATTAGTTGTGTACTTTACCTTTAAATACGGTAAATTTATGATTAAGCCCGGCATCAAAAATAATCAAATCTGCCTCAAATCCGGCTTCTACTTTTCCTTTAGTTGATAAATTAGCCAGCTGCGCCGGGTACAACGAAGCCATGTTAACAGCCTCTGCCAATTCGATACCCGCAAAATTTACGCAGTTAGCTACCGCCTGCAACATGCTCAGTGCCGAACCTGATAGCGTGCCATCAGGCATCACATAACGGTTGTCTTTATATTGGTGTTGATAAGTCCCTGCTGTAGCCTCGGTAACGGCATCAGTAATTAAAAACAGTTTGCTGCCCAGATTACGCTTAGCCAGTTTAATCATCGGGTACGACACATGAATACCGTCGGCCACGATGCTGGTGTAAGGTTGCGCCTCAAAAATAGCCGGAATAATGCCCGGTTCGCGGTGATGAATAGGCGGCATGGCATTGTACAGATGCGTTACCGCCGGTATACTTTGATTTAAAAACTGTTTACCCTGCTCATAAGTGGCATTGCTATGGCCGGATGACAGGATGATATTTTGGCTGCGCAGATAGTCGATAACCTCAGCATCCTGTAGTTCCGGCGCTATGGTCATCATTTTTATTTCGCCGTCGGCCAGTTCAACCCAGCTTTTTACCTCCTGCAGCGTAGCTTTTTTTATAAAATTTTCGGGGTGGGCTCCTTTACGGGCCGCGTTGAGATAAGGGCCCTCCAGGTGCAACCCGAGGAAATTGCCCATCGCTTGTTTGCGATAGCTTTTGACCGCTTCAATAGCCTTTAAAACAACGTCATCGCTGTTGGTTGCCACGGTAGCAAAAAAGCCAGTACATCCCTGTTGCAGCAGGGTAACTTCCATCTGGCGTAAGGCCGCTTCGCTGGGCAACCCGCCGAATAAGGCGCCGCCTGCACCGTAAATTTGCAAGTCGAGTAAACCGGGTGCAAGGTAATTGCCTTTCAGGTCTATCAGCTCCGCTCCGGCCGGTATATCCTGTTCGTCAATAACCGACGTAATTTTTTCCTCATTAATAATAACAGCTTTACCTGGGATGATGGCACCGCCGGTTACCAATTGAGTATTGTATAAAGCTGTTAACATGCTGATGGTAAAATAAAGTTCAAAAAAAATCCCCGCCTTTTAAAAAGGCGGGGATTTAATAATTAAGCTCCTAAAGCAACTCGCTTAAATGCGGTTACCGTTAAACCTTTTTCAACACCGCTCAAAAACTGAGCAATGCTCTTAGACGGGTCTTTTACAAACTCCTGGTTTAACAGGGTAGAATCTTTGTAGAATTTGTTCAGTTTACCCTGAGCAATTTTCTCTACCATTTCTTCTGGTTTACCTTCGGCACGGATTTGCTCTTTAGCAATAGCTAACTCACGCTCAATAGTAGTAGCGTCAACATCACCTTTATCTAAAGCAACAGGGTTCATGGCTGCAATTTGCATAGCCACATCTTTACCGGCTTCTTCGGCACCTGCAACGTTAGCGCTTAAGCCAACCAGTACACCTAAACGGAAGTTACCGTGAATATAAGCAACTACTTTCTCGCCTTCTAATACTTCGTATTTAGAAACACCGATTTTCTCGCCGATTTTACCGGTCATATCAGTGATGGCTTCGCCAATTTTAACACGTGAAGTTTCGGTATCGATTTCCAGGTTATTTAAATCGTCGATAGTAGCTGGCAGGTGTTGTACTGCACCGTTTGCAATCGCGTTAGCAAAAGCAATGAATTCAGCATTTTTAGCTACGAAGTCGGTTTCGCAGTTTAAAGATATAATTACGCCACGTTTGCCATCCTCAGAAGTACGGGCAATAACCACACCTTCGTTAGATTCTCTGTCTTGACGGCTGGCTGCTACTTTAGCGCCTTTTTTTCTTAAATAGTCAATAGCTGCTTCAAAGTCACCGTTAGTTTCGGTAAGTGCTTTTTTGCAGTCCATCATACCTGCACCGGTTTGCTGGCGCAGTTTGTTTACGTCTGATGCAGAAATTTGTACTGTAGACATTGTTTTTATGGATTGTATGCTATGTTTTGCCTGTATGGCAATCCACCGCAAAATTAGTGATCTGTTTATAAAAAGAAAGTTGCCAATTGCAAATTGCAGCATTTAAATACTAACAACCCGCAACCGGCAACTTTATATATGCTTATTAAGCAGCGCCGTTACCTTCAGTGGCTGTAGTATCAACAGCGTCTGACGGAGCTTCAGTTTCAGCAGCTACACGACGACGACGGGTGCCTTCGTTAGCTTCGCCACCATCAACTTTAGCTTTTGATGCTGCGCCTTCTTTTTCAGCTTCGTCTTCTTTTTCGCGTTTGCGCTCATCTAAACCTTCCTGAATAGCCTGGATGATGATACCGGTAACCAATGAAATTGATTTGGTAGCGTCATCGTTAGCCGGGATAGGGAAGTCGATGTTTGAAGGGTCAGAGTTAGTATCTACCATTGCAAAGGTAGGGATGTTTAACTTTAATGCTTCAGAAACAGCGATGTGCTCTTTCTTAACGTCAATTAGGAACAATGCAGCCGGTAAACGGTTAAGGTCAGAAATACCACCTAACAAAGTTTCCAGTTTTACACGCTCACGCTGAATCATCAGACGCTCTTTTTTAGAAAGGTTGCTGTAAGTACCGTCTTTAGTCAATTTGTCGATGTTTGACATCTTTTTGATTGACTTGCGTACAGTTGCAAAGTTAGTTAACATACCACCTAACCAACGCTCGGTTACAAAAGGCATGTTTACTGATTTTGCATAATCGGCAACGATGTCTTTTGCTTGTTTCTTGGTAGCTACAAACAAAACTTTACGGCCTGATTTTACAATTTGTTTTATTGCTGAAGCAGCTTCTTCAACCTTAGTTAAGGTTTTATTTAAATCGATAATGTGGATACCGTTACGCTCCATGAAAATGTACTGAGCCATTTTCGGATCCCATTTGCGGGTAAGGTGGCCAAAGTGTACACCTGCATCCAGTAAATCCTGATATGTTGTTCTTGCCATTGTTGTGTCCTCCTTAAAATATTAACGTTTACTGAATTGGAATCTTCTGCGTGCTTTACGACGTCCTGGTTTTTTACGCTCAACCATACGGTCATCACGGGTCATTAAACCTTTAGCACGTAATGCAGGTTTTTTCTCAGCATCAAGTTCAACAATAGCCTTAGCGATAGCTAAACGAACGGCTTCTGCCTGTCCTTTTACACCACCACCGGCAACATTTACCATAATATCGAATTTACCTTCTGAACCAGAAACCAGTAAAGACTGGGTAGCAACGTATTGTAATGGTAAGGTTGGGAAATACTCTTTGTAATCTTTACCGTTAACGGTAAGGGCACCATTACCTTCGTTTAAGTAAACGCGGGCAACAGCTGTTTTTCTTCTGCCTGAAGTGTTAGTTGTTGGCATTTTTCTTTTCTCCTTTAAAATTAAAAGTTAATGGTTGTAGGGTTTTGCGCAGCATGCGGATGCTCAGCACCGGCATAAACGTGCAGGTTGCCATAAATGGCGCGGCCCAAACGATTTTTAGGTAACATACCACGAACGGCTTTCTCGATAACGCGCTCAGGGAATTTAGCCATTAACTCCTTAGGAGAAATGA
>CAJYSL010000043.1 GCA_913777515.1 uncultured Mucilaginibacter sp. | reverse complement strand
GCTTTACCGGCATTGGCGTTTGGGCCGACCCTAAGTATAATTTGTTATACATTTTTATGTCGAACCGGGTAAATCCGGATGGTGGAGACAACAACAAACTCAGCACGCTAAATGTCCGTTCCGACATACAAGAGACAGTTTACCAAGCGATGTTCAAATACGAAAAAGACCACCTGCCGAAACCCGTGTTACCGATTACAAAATCAGTCAAAAAAGTTAAAGCTAAAAGGTAGCACTGAATAATAACTCAAAAGCCGGCTCTACTCATGAACCGGCTTTTTTTATGCAATGACTTTTCGCCGAACAGGTATTGGCACATCCTATCATTTAGCGCATAAAAAAGCCACCCTGCTAAAGCAAGGCGGCTCATTGAGTGGAGCATTAACTCGGTTAACGCTTAGCTTTTAGGATTTAAAGCTTCGGTAATTCGGTCTGATAAATCCTGCAAGTGATAGGTGCTCATCGAATCAGAAATATTAGCTGATTTGATTAAGCTGTTGATAGACCGCAGTTGTGCTTTGGCTACCGAAACCGCATCAGTTTGTTCCAACTCGCGCGGAGCAGCACCACGACCGGCAAACACGACAGTTTGTATAGCAGCAGGCTGAGGTTTTACTATATCAATCAATTTATCTACATATAACTTTTGCAGGTTACGACGGTAAACATCAATAGCTTTTCCGCTTTTTACTTCGCGGAAAATCATATTCTGCATATCGCCCATAAAGTCGGTTACCTTGTAAGCCTTATTACCATCTACCGCCTCAAACGTAACCAGTTTGTTAAATACGCGTGGTGTAACCAAACGGCCTAAAACGGCATCCTGGCGTGCATAGATTACCTGCATTGGGTTCATACCAATATCGCTCAGTACCTGTTGGTTAAGCAACCAGGTAGGCGTGGTAAACAATTGCTTGTCTAAAAATGCCATCGCCTCGCGTTGTGTAGCAGCCGGCGTGTACTCGTAAACTACACCGGCCTGGTCGGTAGTTTTAGGATTTTCGTAAATACCGCCGATGTTTTTAGCCACGTGGCCCATATAACGACCAAACTGAGTAGTCAGCTGGTTGTACATGTTTTCCAGGTCATCGTAACCTTCGCCTGTTTCTTTAGTCCACTCCGGTAATTTAACCAAAATACGCTGTAAGTTTTTAATACCGTAGGTGCTGGCTACCATAGCGTTGTCGCTCAAATCCTCGTTTTGCGAGTGTGGGTCATCCGGGTTGCTTTCGGTACCAAACCATAGTCTGCGGTTTTTGGCGCTTTCTACAGTCATTTTGTTAAGTTCCTCTTTTTCGGCATCCGGTCCTTTATTGCCCAGGTATTTATAGCCCCACTCAATAGCCCACTTGTCGTAATCGCCTATGCGTGGGTACAAGCCTTTAGCGGTGATGTTGTCTTCGGGCTGTGCTACGTAATTGAAACGCGCATAATCCATAATAGACGGTGTGTGGCCATTAGCTTCCACAAACGCTTTGTCACGCAGTTTTTCTACCGGAACACTCGAGCTTGAACCATAATTGTGACGTAACCCTAAGGTGTGTCCCACTTCGTGAGAAGAAACAAAGCGAATCAGGTCACCCATCAGCTTATCATCAAACGTCATTTTGCGGGCACGCGGATCAACGGCAGCCGTTTGAATGAAATACCAGTCGTGAACCAGTTTCATCACGTTATGGTACCAGTTGATATGCGTTTCCAGAATTTCTCCGCTGCGTGGGTCAGAGATGTGCGGTCCGCTGGCATTTTCAGTCTCTGACGGTTTGTAAACAATCACCGAGTGGCTGGCATCTTCCATGCTCCAGGTTGAATCCTGTTTTGAGGTAGGAGCAACCTTAGCAACTATTGCGTTTTTAAAACCGGCTTTTTCAAAAGCTTTTTGCCAATCGTTAACACCTGCAATCAAATAAGGCACCCATTTTTTAGGTGTTGCCGGGTCAATGTAATAAACAATTTGCTTTTTAGGCTCTACCAGTTCACCGCGTTTGTATTTGGCAATGTCGGCATCCTTTGGCTCCAGGCGCCAGCGGGCAATCAGTTGCACGTCTTTTACGCCCTGAGGATTCAAGTCAAAATCGGTATAGTTGCTGGTAAAGTAACCTACGCGTGGGTCAAAATAACGGCCTTTCATTGGCACCTTGGGTAAAATTACCAATGAGGTATTCAACTCAACAGTTACCGAACCATTAGCAGCGCCGCCACCCATGGTTGCAACCGGCGCGCCGGTACGGCCAAAAGGTGATTGAGCCGCTGTTAAGCCATAAGTTTTTACCGTGTTTATCTCCACGTTGTTACTAAAGCTACGTACGTTTTCGATATAGCTACGGTCGGCAATCAGGTTGCCCAGACGGATGCGCTGTTTGCCTTGCGGTGAACCAAAAAAGAATATCTCGTTGTCGCCATTGATATAATCGGTCATATCAATTACGCTACCTTTGGAGTCGGGCGAAAACGCAGCAATATTAAATGCAGCGGCAATGGCCTGGATGTTGGAGCGCTGTACTGCCTGGTACATAGACTTAGTACTGTCCGGACTATACGCCCGGAATGATACCTTACGCATAAAAATGCGGTTAGCCGGGCCTTTTTCAAAACGGATTACGCTGCTGCCAATCTGGTCGCCGGCATAACCATCAGCTTCACGGACTTCGGCACCGGCTCTGGATATACGGCTTACCACCAGGATGTCGCGGTTAAGCACGCTGTCGCCAATCTCGAAATAATATTTATCGTCTATTTTGTGTGTTTTAAACAGACCTTTGCGGGTAACAGCCTTCTCGGTAATAACAGATTTGTAGGGGCGGGGTTGTGCACGTTGTTGTGCTGCCAAACCTGCAAAGCCGCCAGGGATAGCAGCACGGCGCGCGGTGCTATCGGTACGGCCCTGACCGAACGAAGTAGCGGCCACGGCGGCGAACACCATGCTGAGTAAAATTTTGTTCATTTTAGGGGTTAATTAATTTTCAACTAAATGTACATTAAAGAAAAACAGCTGAATACATATCACTTATTTGTTACATTTTTTGGGGCAAACTGCTTGTGTTTTGCATTTTAATTGAGAAACCCGTAAATATTATTTAATTTTCGTTCATGGTGTTCAACGAAGACTTTCTGCATTATGTATGGAAATTTAAGCTCTTCGAATTTAAGGATTTGACCACCACTGATGGACAACCGCTCGAGATTCTGTCCGTTGGGATGCAGAACTTAAACGCCGGTCCCGATTTTTCCAACAGCCGTATTAAAATAGGGGATACCATTTGGGCCGGAAACACCGAAATACATTTAGCAGCATCAGACTGGGACAAACATCACCACACCAATGATAGTGCATATGACAATGTAATACTGCATGTAGTTTATCGCAATGACCAACCTGTTGCAGCGCCTGACGGCCGTGCTTTGCCAACCCTGGAATTACAAAATCGCATCCCAGCCGATTTGTACCTGCGCTATCATCAATTAATGATAGTAAACGAACGGCGTATTATCCCATGCCAGGCCACGTTAAAAACGGTGAACAGCATTAAGCTGCACAATTGGTTAACCCGGGTATTGATTGAACGCTTGGATAAAAAAGCTTCTGCTGTTACCGAAGCACTGAATAACAATCATGGCGATTGGGAAACAACCTTTTACCAGTTTTTGGCTGCCAATTTCGGTTTTAGTATCAATGCCGTGCCTTTCGAGCTTTTAGCTAAATCGCTGCCGCAAAATATTCTGGCCAAGCATAAGAATAACGCCTTGCACATTGAAGCCTTGATTTTTGGACAGGCCGGATTTTTAGGTGAAGATTATCAGGACGAATATCCGCAACGACTCAAAAATGAGTATGAATTTTTGCAGACGAAATATAAACTCATCCCCATTGAAAAACACTTGTGGAAGTTTATGCGTCTCCGTCCGCAGAACTTTCCAACTATAAGGCTGGCTCAGTTTGCTGCACTGATTATCCAATCACAACACTTGTTTTCAAAAATTTTAGAATTCAAAGATTTAAAAGTTGTAAGAGAACTTTTTAGCAACATAGACGTTAATAGCTATTGGGAGACCCATTACAGGTTTGACCAGGAAAGTAAACCATCAAGCAAAAACTTTGGTAAGGCATCAGTAGATTTATTGCTGATAAATACAGTAGCTTTGTTTTTGTTTGCCTACGGCAGGCATCACCAGCAAGAAGTGTACATTGACCGGAGTTTGCTTTTGTTAGAGAGTTTGCCGTTTGAGCACAATCACGTGGTTAACGATTTTGAGGAGATAGGGGTAAAAGTAAAAACTGCTTTTGAATCGCAGGCTTTGCTTGAATTAAGAAATAGTTACTGCAATCATAAAAAGTGCCTGCAGTGCGGCGTTGGAAATCATATATTAAATCTTAAATAAGATGATGCAGAAGTTTTTAACCTTTTTAGAACGTTACTCGTTCGGGGTATGCACCTATCTGGGTGAGCGCTTTAATATATCTATTGCCAAAATAAGATTGTTTTTTATTTACTCGTCGTTTTTGGCAGTGGGCTTCCCATTGATATTTTATTTCTGCGCAGGCATTGTACTTGATGTAAGGCATTACGTTAAACGGATGCGCGCCAGAGTGATGGACTGGTAACTCCTCACACTTAAAATTAACTGGCCATCTTAAGTTCGATATCTTTTATCAAAGAATAGATATCGGCAGTTTTCACTTCATCTAAATTTCCTTTTTCGGCAGTGTTGTAGGCGTACGTATACTGCTCGTGGTTTTTGCCTGCAATCAATACTACCGGAATATTTCTGACGTGGTCAAGCGATTTTAGTGTACGTGTAATTAGTGTACTGTCTATCTCACTTAATGCGGAGTCAAGCATTATTAAGTCAGGATTACATCTGCTCACTTCAGTTAAAAAACGATAGGAGTGACTCAACGGGCAAACTTCAAAGCCCTTTAAGTCCAGCAATAACGAAAAGCGGTTAAGCTCAATGACGTCGTCCTCAATAATCATTATCCGTTTAGCCATAATGCCAAATTATCTTTCATTCTGATAACTAAGCATAAAACCGGTTTCGGCGGCTTATTGTTTGCGAAATGGCTATTGTGAGTGTAAATTACTTTTGAGGAAAATGTCTTTTATTTTTTAAATAAATCTAAGCGATGTGTTTAGAAAAACGGATTACCGGCGCAGCTAATTCTGAGCAATCAGGTTGTTGACTTTATCCACCAACTCATTTAAATCAAAAGGTTTCGGAATAACAGCTTCGCAACCAAACGAAGGGTAATCCACATTGCGGTTAATGTATGCTGAAAAGATAATAACAGGGATGTGGCTCAAGCCTTCGTCGGCTTTAATTTGTTTGCATATCTCGCCACCATTGCCGTCCGCCAGCAAATAATCGAGTATTACCAGGTCCGGATTATAATCGCGGGCCATTTCTAATATATTGGTGCTGATTGAAGTAGTGCGCACTTCAAAGTTTTCGTAAGACAATACTTCGTTAACTATATCTAATATGTCACGGTTATCATCCAGCACAAGTATCTTTTTCGACATCAAGAGTGATTATAAATAGGTAACAACTTACACGCTTAGCTGTTTTGCGTGGCAAAGATAATAATTGCTTGTAGGTTTAGCGGGCTTTGCGCTTGCGTATTGTAATTATTACTTATCCGTGTTTATTCAAATACCACGTTAAGGTTTGGCGTTTTAGCAGCTACTATTTATTAGATAGCAATCCCGAGACAATATTAATAGTAAGCGCTACAATGGCGGTATTGTAAGCAAAAGAAATTAAGCTATGCACCCAAACAAGTCTGCGCATTCTGGACGAAGTGATGGCAACATCCGACACCTGGAAGGCAACCCCAAGGTTAAAACTAAAATACACGAAGTCCATGTAATCCGGCTTATCCTCGCCCGGAAACTTTAAACCGCATCCCGGCTTTTCGTCACCATTATCATCCACCTTGTCGTAGTAGTTATGAGCATAACGCAGTGTGAATACCGTGTGCACCAGCCACCAGGATATAACGACGGAGGAAATGTTAAGCAGCACATGAAAGGTGACCTGACTGGACGTAGCATGCTCAGGCGATTTCATGAGGAAGGCAATCGATAGTAAACTAATGATTGTACCTACTACGATAAATAAAAATATAATGGTGCGGCTGGAGTCTTGTATGGTAGCCATCTTGCGCACTTCTTGCGGGTGAGCTTTTAAAATAATCCACCAGTCAAACACAATATTTACGAGTGCAAAGCACATCCAGGTCACCAGGATAGTCTCGGTATTGGGTAAAAAATCCTTAGCCACAAAGGCGGTCACTACACCAACAACGATGGCGGTAATTAACCGGTGATGAGCATCGATGTGAAACGGCAGCTTTTTTTGAGTTTCACTTCTTCCGGCAGTTGGCATATGATGTAGTGTAAATAGTAAGTTTAATCTTCGTCGTCCACAATGTAAGCCACGCGGCCAATCTGACCGTCTTCCAGGCGTACTTTGATGCCCCTGGAGTGGTAAGCAGCGCTGGTGAGCAAATTTTTGACGATGCCACGGGTAAGCGTACCGCTGCGCTGATCTTTCTTTAAAATTATATCTACCTCCAGGCCAGGATAAATGTCGTTGCGGTTTTGTCCGTTCATGTTTCTACAGATATTACTTCAATAAGCTATCAACGGCCGCTGCGGTTTTCTCAAAATTGAATTTTTGTAATACCCCGGCCATGGCATCAGCAATGTGGCTGTTACCTAAATTGCCAATACTGCCCTCGTGGGTGTGATTCACTTGCTTGTCAGGTTGGAAATTTCCCTGCTCAATAGCCATACCTACTTGTTTGTACGCATCGCGGAAAGGCACACCGTCTAAAACCTGTCGGTTCACTTCTTCTACACTAAACAAGTACGCATAACGCGGGTCGTCCAGGATATTATTTTTTACCTCCACATGTTGCAACATAAAATGCGCCATTTGCAGGCAGCTTTTAAGTTCGGCAAATGCCGGGAACACTAACTCTTTCAACAACTGCATCTCGCGATGATAACCCGAAGGCAGATTAGTAGTCATCATTGCTACATCGGTAGGTAGCGCTTGTAAACGGTTGCATGTGCCGCGCATAATTTCCCATACGTCCGGATTCTTTTTGTGCGGCATGATACTGCTGCCGGTAGTTAAATTGTCCGGATAACTCACAAACGCAAAATTCTGGCTCAGGTACAAGCACTGGTCCATAGCCATTTTTGCCAACGTAGCAGCTACGGCTGATAAAGCCTGAGCAATAATGCGTTCGGTTTTACCACGGCCCATTTGCGCATAAACCACGTTGTAGTTTAAATCGGCAAAGCCTAACAATTGTGTAGTAAGGGTACGATTTAGCGGGAATGATGAGCCATAACCAGCTGCCGAGCCCAAAGGATTTTTATTGGTAATATTATACGCGGCCAGCACCAGTTCGAGGTCGTCAACCAAACTTTCTGCATAGGCACCAAACCATAAGCCGAAGCTTGAGGGCATGGCCACCTGTAAATGGGTATAACCGGGCAACAGTACTTCTTTATGTCTTTCGCTCAGTTCCAATAACAGATCGAAAAGCTGTTGTACGCTCTCGACCACCTGCTGCAGTTCGCTTCTGAAAAAAAGTTTCAAATCAACCAAAACCTGGTCGTTGCGCGAGCGGCCGCTATGAATTTTTTTGCCGGCATCGCCAATGCGGCGGGTAAGCAACAACTCTACTTGCGAGTGTACATCTTCAACACCAGCTTCAATCTCAAAATTATCGTTTTGGATATCCAGATAAATTTTCTTGAGTTCGGTTTGCACCAGTTGCAAATCTTCGGTACTGAGTAAATTGATGGTTTGCAGCATTTGGGTGTGTGCCAGCGAACCCAACACATCAAACGCCGCCATCTGCCGGTCAAATTCGCGGTCGCGACCTACAGTAAAGTTTTCTACTAATTGGTTAACATCGGTAGTTTTTTGCCACAATTTACTCATGCTGCAAAGATGTATAATTTTGGTAAATTATACAGGATTTTAGAAATGCGTAGTCAGCATCAATTGAATGACATTCCGGCGGTAACTTGCATCCATTTCTTTCTGATACCAAAACTGATAGCCCAGCTCGGCGTCCATTTTTTTACTAAAGCGGTAACCTAATGAGGTAAGCACCCGATTTTGGTCAAAAACAGAATTATTTACATTAACCTTATTTTTAATATTTAGGAACAGCTCATTTTGAACGCCTAAGTATGGGCCTTTTTTAAATGCAGTATCAGCAATCAAAGGTATTTGCGCACTCAAAAATAAACGCCCCCGCTGCGAAAAGCTGGTGGCACTTTCGTATAGCCAGCGTTGCTCCAAACGTGTACGAAACATCATTTCGGCGCGCCGTATTTTAAACTCATAAATGTATTGCTCGTAGATGCGGTTTTCGTGACTATAGACAGTTGCCGGTACGTCGTCCTTTTCCCAATCACCTTTATAAGCGTAGCCTAAAGCCACTGATTGTTTAGTGTTGAGATTGTAGCTTAGTGCACCACGCAAGAGCAGGGTAGTCAGGTAATTAAATTGATTGGCCGAGCGGGTTTGCACATCGGCCAGCAAGTCAAATTTTTTATTGAGTGTTTGAGTGTGCGATAAAAAAAACCAACCCTGTGTTTCGGTGATTTGGGCTTGGACATTCCGGCTAATGAACACAATAACAAGTAAGGGTAAAACGAATTGAAAATGTTTCATGAACCGGATATTGCAAGCTAAACTTATAACCAGCCAATTTGTTCATGAGCTAAACAATATTAAACACTAAATGAGTACACTAAAAATTGGCTGGGCCGGTTTAGGCAATATGGGTATACCGATGGCAGGCAACTTAATTAAAGCAGGCTATCCGGTACAAGTATTTAACCGCACCCGCGATAAAGAAAAACCCTTAATCGATGCAGGTGCACAATCAGCTGCCGGATTGCCGCAATTGGCCGCAGATAACGACATCATCTTCGTGATGGTATCAGACGATGACGCTGCAAAAAAAATGTTCAGTAGCGAAGATGGCCTTTTAGCCGGCAACGTCAGCGGTAAGCTGTTCATCAACGTAAGTACGGTTTCTTCCGAAACTTCGAACTATTTGGATGAGCAGTGCAAGCACAAAGGAGCTGATTTTTTAGAAACGCCGGTATCTGGCAGTGTGAAACCTGCGCAGGATGCCACCCTGATTATTTTGACCGGGGGCGAAACCGATGCTTTCGAAAAAGCCAAGCCCGTGCTTGATAAATTAGGCAAGCTTTCCCTGCATCTTGGTCCGGTAGGGGCTGGCAGCGCGGCCAAATTGGCCATCAATTATTTGTTGGGGTTAAATCTGCAAGGCTTAGCCGAAACGGTGCTATTTGCTAAAGCCAATGGCGTTAAAACCGAAGATATGCTGACCATCATCAACGAAGGTGCAGTTGGCAACGGCATTACCAAGCTAAAATCCCCAGCTATTCTCAAAGGCGAATTTCCGGCAGCGTTTGCACTCAAGCATTTGGCTAAAGATTTACGCTTGGCGCGTGCCCAAGGATTGGATGCGCCTCTAAGCGAACCGCTTTATGATAGCTTTAAACAGGCGCAGGATGATGGCTTAGGCGATGAAGATGTAATGGCGATTTATAAGTATTTGGCCAAATAGCCGCACTGTCTTATTTATATTACAAAAGCAGATTTTTATTTGCTTTTGTAATATAATAATTAGACATTTACCTAAATATTGAAATGAATTTATTGTTTAAAGCGCTGAATGATGCCACCCGACGTGAAATTTTGGAGATGCTCAAGGAGAAAGACCTGACAGCAGGAGAGATAGCCGAGCGTTTCAACATTTCGAAGCCAAGTATTTCTCATCATTTAGATATACTAAGGCAGGCCAATTTAGTGGTGTCGGTAAAAGAGGGACAGTTTATTTGCTATTCTATCAACACTACCGTAATGGATGAAATGCTTAAATGGATTTTGCAGTTTACCAATCAAAAATAGTGATATGAAAAATTTTAACAAGCTCGATTTTGTCGTTACCCTTTTGTGGTTATTGCCTTTTGCTTATTTGTACAAAGTCTACCCAACGCTACCTACCCGGGTGCCCCTGCATTTCAATGCCAATGGCAAGGCCGACCGCTATGGTACGCCTCACGAACTGCTGATGAGTTTGCTACTGTTGACCGGCATAGGCGTAGTGACAGTCTTAGTAGTCAGATTTTTGCCGCAGATAGACCCTAAAAAGAAAGCAAAATACAGTGCAGGCGTCTTCCGGAATTTATTTATCGGGATGTCTTTGCTTTTTGTAGTCATCCAAATAGTCATCATTGCAAGTGCTGGCAGTCAATTTGAATTTGAGAAAGTCATGCTGCCATTATTAGGCATTTTCTTTGCGTTTTTAGGTAACGTTATGTACAGCATTAAGCCAAATTACTTTACCGGCGTGCGCACCCCATGGACACTGGAAAGCGAGGAAACCTGGCGTGCCACTCATAAGCTTGCTGGAAAAATTTGGTTTGCAGGCGGCATCCTCATCACCATTGTTACGCTCATCTTACCTGCAGCGTTGGCTCACCAGGTTTTTCTTGGCCTTACATTGATTATAGCTTTATGGCCAACAGTGTATTCGTACTTTCATTTCAAAAAACATCAACCGCATTCTATAAACGAGTAGCAAACCATTGATTTTGTAAACTCTGTATTACAATAGCTTTAAGAGGCGCCTTTGCGGGTGCCTCTTTTGGTTTAACATGCATTTTAAAGTAAATTAACCCTCAATTTACTAACTATTGGTTTACATGAAAAAACTTTACTCCCTGGCGGCGGCATCGCTGTTTTGTGCGCAACTGCATGCACAGGTGCCGCAGGTAAAAGGCAACTACCAGTTGGCTGCCCGGTTTTCGCCGCAAAAAATACGCAAAATGGTTTTCAGCACCTCGGTCGACCCGCATTGGCTTAAAGGGTCTGACCGATTCTGGTATATATACGAAACCAGCAACGGCAAAAAATGGTACATCGTTGACCCATCCGCCCGCAGCAAAAAAGTGCTGTTCGACAATGCCAAGCTGGCTGCCGCCATTACACTCGCCGTAAAAGACCCTTTTGATGCCCAACACCTGCCCATCGAAAATTTAAAGTTTACCAAGGATGAAAAAGCTATTCAGTTTGAATTAAAAAGTACGGTTGAGCAGCTAAAAAAAGAGCGTAAAGACAAAAAAGCGGCTGATTCGCTTGAGAAAAAGACGTTTTATTTCCAGTACAATCTGCAAACCGAGCAACTGGTTGAACTAAAAAATTTCGAAAAGGTTAAACCCAAACCTATGTGGGCATCTATAGCGCCCGATAGTTCAGCCATTATCTTTTCGCGCAAGTACAATTTGTATTGGATGGATAAGGCCAATTACAAAAAAGCTTTAAAAAATGAGGATGACAGCACCATCGTTGAACATCAGTTAACTAAAGATGGTGTAGAAAATTATGAGTACGGCAGTAGCTTTGGCAACGAAACCAATGTAGAACGCGAGAAAAACCGTAACAAGCGCAAGGGTGCACAGGTATTATGGTCGCCGGATGCTAAGCATTTTGTGCTTACCCGCACCGACCAGCGCAAAGTGAAAGATTTTTGGGTGATTAACAGTGTGGCCATGCCGCGTCCAACGCTCGAAACTTACAAATACCAGATGCCGGGAGAGAAAGAAGCACCAATACGTGAGATGCTGCTGTTCGATTTTGCCGCCAAAACTTCTAAGAAACTAAACGTCTCCTTGTTTAAAGACCAGGAACTCTCGACGTGGCCGGCACCCACGCTGCAAAAAAACCGCGACGATGAGTTTAGGCCGTCCATCTGGCTCGGTAACAATAATAAGTTTTACTTCTACCGTACCGGTCGCGACTTAAAGCGTATTGACGTTTGTAGTGTTGATATTAACACTGGCACCGTAAAACCACTGATTGAAGAGCGGATGAATACCTACGTTGAGATTAACCGTCCGGCTTTAGTTAATGATGGTAAAGAAATTATCGAATGGTCTGAACGCGATGGCTGGGCTCATTTTTATCTGTATGATGAAAACGGCAAACTCAAAAATCAGATTACCTCGGGATCTTTCCACTGCGAGGATATAGTAAACGTGGATGCTAAAAACCGGATTTTATATTTCACTGCTTCAGGCCGCGAAGAGCAGGACCCATATTACATGCACCTGTACCGTATTAATTTTGATGGTTCGCACCTGAAATTGCTGAACCCCGGCAACTTGGATAACACGGTGAGCATGAGCGATGACAGCCACTACTTTGTCAATACCGCCTCCCGGGTTAATACTGCACCCAAATCAGCGATGTATGATAATGCAGGCCACAAATTGATGGACTTGGAAACCACCGACCTCTCGGGCTTAATGGCGTCGGGTTACAAATTCCCGGAACCGTTTAAGGTTAAGGCTGATGACGGCGTGACCGATTTATACGGCGTAATGTATAAACCGTTTGATTTTGACCCCAGCAAGAAGTACCCTATTATCGAATACGTTTATCCAGGTCCGCAAACCGAGGCGGTAAATAAGGCCTTTACAGCCAGCATGAACAATGTTGACCGCCTGGCGCAATTAGGCTTTATTGTGGTAACGGTAGGAAACCGTGGTGGTAACCCTGGCCGTAGCAAGTGGTACCACACTTTTGGCTACGGCAACCTGCGCGACTATGGTTTAGCCGACAAAAAAGCGACGGTTGAACAACTGGCCGACCGCTATCCTTATATCGACATCAACCGCGTGGGTATTACCGGGCACTCCGGCGGCGGCTTCATGTCAACAGCGGCTATTTTGGTTTACCCTGATTTTTACAAAGTGGCTGTATCCGAGTCGGGCAACCACGACAACAGTATTTACAACCGCTGGTGGAGCGAGAAACATCATGGGGTAAAAGAAATCATTACGCCTAAAGGTGATACCACGTTTCAATACTCGATAGATAAGAACCAGGATTTGGCTAAGAATCTGAAAGGCCGATTGATGCTATCTACCGGCGATATCGATAACAACGTAAGCCCGTCTAATACCATAAGAGTAGTAAATGCTTTAATTAAAGCTAATAAACGTTTTGATTATGTTTTACTGCCGGGCCAGCGTCACGCTTACGGGGATATGACCGAATATTTCTTCTGGCAAAAAGGCGACTATTTTGTGAAGTATTTACTGGGTGACTTTTCGCAGCCTGTAGATATTGTAGAAATTGAGCGTGACCAGGAACAAAACAACAAACGCCCGGCAGGTAGTGCGGGCGAAACTGCGGGTCAATAAATTAAACTAACCGCAAACGATGCGAAAGCGTTGTAAGTAATGTCTTGTTAGATAATAAACAGTTAATTACCACTCCGGACATTTTTTACAACGCTTTCCTTTTTTGTATTTCTTGCAACAGCTTTTATAAACACAATCTAAGCGGAAAACGAATTCTTTAACCAGCAATTGCTGATTTGCGTTATCTTCGGCTTGCAAGTTCAACCTCTCTTTGTCCATAGCTACTTTGTCGCGACAAATATAGTTTGTAATTATTCTAAATAAAAATAATTAACGGTATTTTATGAAGAAACTGTTTTTTTTAGCGCTTTTAAGTATTACCAGCTATTGCATTTGCATGGCACAGGTAGTGATAAAACATGCCGACGACCACATATATTACATGGGCAGGGTAGATGTACAGCCCGATAAGGCGATGCTATCCTGGTCGGGCAGTAGCATCAAAATCAGTTTCAAAGGCAGCAGCGTTAAGGCCTTATTGCAAGACCAGGCAGGCTTCAATTTTTATAACGTACTAGTTGACGGCAAGCTGGTCAAAAAGATTGCCTTAGACAAAACGAAGCACTACTATCCGCTGGTGACCGACTTACCACAAGGCACGCATACGCTGGAGCTGTTTAAGTTGACTGAGTGGGTGATGGGTAAAACCTGGTTTTACGAATTTGATATTGATGGTAATGCCGAAATGCTACCGGCTCCTGCCGCTAAAAAGCGCAAGATTGAATTTTTCGGCAACTCCATTACTTGTGGATATGCCGTGCTCGATACCACTGGGCAGGACAGAGGCTCAGCGCTGTTTGAGGATAACTATAAAGCTTACGGTGCTATCACCGCGCGGCACTTTGATGCAGATTATCATTGCATAGCCCGTAGCGGTATCGGGTTAATGATTAGCTGGTTTCCGCTGATTATGCCTGAGCTGTACGACCGCCTGGACCCGTTTGATGCGCAAAAGAAATGGAATTTTAGTAATTACACGCCAGATGTGGTGGTCATCAACCTTTTTCAAAATGATGCGGCGCTGGTAACCCAACCTCAGTTGCCGGAGTTTAAAGTCCGCTTTGTCGACAAGGCGCCTACCGGGGCTGAGATTGTAAAGGCTTATCAAAAGTTTGTCGGGTCGCTGAGGGCTGTTTATCCCAACGCGCACATCATCTGTGCCCTGGGTAGCATGGACGCCAGCCGCGAAAGCTCGCCTTGGCCGGGCTACATACGGCAAGCCGTTGCCGGAATGCACGATAAAAAAGTGAACAGTCTGATATTTCGATACAAAAACACACCGGGCCACCCGAGTGCCAAAGAGCAACAAGCTATGTCTAATCAGTTAATTTCGTTTATTGAAAAGAATGTAAAATGGTAACGACGAGGAAACTTAAATTAAAGAGGAGGAATAAAGATCATTTAATCTTTCCTGTAATCTCATAACGATTCGTACCTATAAGCTTTACCTTTTGCTCCTTATCTATCAAATACAGTGAGTCGGGGTAATACACCAGGTGCTCTTGTGTTTGGTAAAGCAGATTTTTGGTAACGTTTTCGATAGCAATTTTAGCGACATCTTTTCCCTTTTTGGTGATGACCATACGACGGGTAACCAGTTCAGGGTACAAGGCCGTGTAAATGGCAGAGTCTCCCTGCTGCAAAATTTGGTAGCTGTCGCGCCAGGCAGGCTTGTTAATGTCGGATGCGCTGAATAACGCGAGTTCCTCGCCCCAGTTTTTGATATTCAAACGCCGCGTTTGGGGTTTTTCGCCATTGTGTTGCACGGTTTTAAGCACCGAAGGAGCTGATTTGTTCAAACGCGCAGAGTCAGCATTGATAAATTGCTTTAAATCAAAATAGCGTTTTCCGGATTCCGTTACATGAACATCCGGTTTGCAGGAAAGCAAACCGGATACACATAAGGCAGCAATAAACAGTTTTTCCAAATAATACCGATTACACCAGTACATTACCTGTCATCGCTTCGGGGCTGGCAACGCCCAATATATTTAAAATGGTAGGGGCTATGTCGCCCAGTTTACCATCTTTAATGTGTTTGATGTCTTTATCAATTAAAATGCAAGGCACCAGGTTAGTGGTATGCGCAGTATTTGGCGAACCATCTTCATTCACCATAAAGTCTGCATTACCATGGTCGGCAATGATGATGAACGAATAACCGTTTTGCGTACCTGTCTCCACCAGAGTTTTAACACAGCTATCTACCGTCTCGGCCGCTTTTACTACCGCATCAAATACGCCGGTGTGGCCAACCATGTCGGTATTAGCAAAATTTAAGCAGATAAAATCTGCCCAGCCGCTTAGCAGTTCCGGCAATATCGCATCGCGAATGCCCTCGGCACTCATTTCGGGTTGCAAATCGTAAGTAGCCACTTTGGGTGACGGAATCATGATGCGTTTTTCGTTAGTAAACTCGCGCTCACGACCACCCGAAAAGAAAAACGTCACATGCGGATATTTTTCAGTTTCGGCGATACGAATCTGATTTTTACCGGCGCTTTCTAAAACCTCACCTAAAGTCTGCACCAAATCTTCCTTATTAAAAATGACTTCTACGTTCTTAAACGTTTCGTCATAAGGCGTCATGGTGATGTAACGCAGGTTAAGCGGGTGCATGCCTTGCTCCGGAAACTCTTTTTGCGACAGTGCCTGCGTAATCTCGCGGCCACGGTCGGTACGGAAGTTAAAGCAAATCACTACATCGCCATCTTTAATGGTGGCAACAGGCTGCCCGTCTGCACCCATCTTCACTACAGGTTTTACGAATTCATCGGTTACGCCCTCGGCATATGATTCTTTAATGGCATCAACAATATTATTTACCGGTTTGCCCGTACCGTGTACCATCAGGTCATAAGCCAGCTTCACGCGCTCCCAGCGGTTGTCACGGTCCATCGCGTAATAGCGGCCAATAGCCGAAGCTACTTTTACCGGTTGAGCGCTAATGGCGTGCTCTAAATCAGTGATATAACCCACACCCGAGTTTGGGTCAGTGTCGCGGCCATCTAAAAATGCATGGATAAAAACCTGCTGTAAACCGGCTTGTGTTGCGGCATCACATAAACCTTTAACGTGTTTAACGTGCGAGTGCACACCACCGTCAGATATTAAACCTATCAGGTGTACTGCTTTGCCTTGCTGTTTAGCGTAGTCAAAAGCGCCGGCAATCACCGGGTTTTTAATCAGTTCGCCATCATCAACAGCTTTGTGAATGCGGCCCAGCTCCTGGTACACCACCCGGCCTGCACCTAAATTCATGTGGCCAACTTCCGAGTTGCCCATTTGTCCGTCGGGCAAGCCAACATCCATCCCCGATGTTACGAGTTTCGAATTCGGATACTTTTGCAGCATCTCGTCAAAAAACGGCGTATTAGCCATATAAATGGCGTTAGATTGGTCGTGGCGGCCATAGCCCCAGCCATCCAGTATCAGTAAGGCAACTTTTTTGTTTTCCACGGCACAAATATAGAATTTTTGGTATAAAGCCCTTATTAACTTAACGTCACCGGCGGTGTATGTTAAAGTATTTGATTAGTTACATTAAGCGTTCAATTCAAAAAAACTAAAATCTAAGTATTTGTTATACTTTTGAAACTTCAAAAAAAGCAAAACTTGGATAAGCAACTTGTAGATGACTTTATAAATCGCGCCCTGGCCGAAGATGTTGGGGATGGCGACCATACCTCTTTAGCTACCATACCTGCCGGCACGCAAGGTAAAGCCAAACTGCTGGTAAAAGATACCGGCGTGCTGGCCGGTGTTGAATTAGCCCACGAAATATTTTTGATAGTTGACCCGGAGCTTAAGATAAACACTTACATCCAAGATGGCGCTTCAATAAAGCCCGGCGATGTGGTGCTTGATGTGCAGGGCAGTGTGCATGCCATATTGAAAGCCGAACGGCTGGTATTAAACTGCATGCAGCGCATGTCGGGTATTGCTACTAAAACGCGTGAAGTGTGCGATTTACTGGAAGGCACCAATACACGGGTGCTTGATACCCGTAAAACTACACCGGGCTTACGGTACCTCGAAAAATGGGCGGTGCAAATTGGCGGCGGTGTGAACCACCGTTTTGGTTTATATGATATGATACTGATTAAAGATAATCATGTGGATTACTCAGGAGGCATTAAGCAAGCTATTTACAACGCACAACACTACCTGAAGGCCGAGAATAAAAAATTACCTATCGAAATTGAGGTCAGAAACCTGAGTGAACTGGACGAAGCCCTGCAAGCCGGCGGTATTGACCGTATTATGCTCGACAATTTTAATCTGACCGACCTAAAGCAAGCGGTTGACATTATTGGCGGCAGATACGCTACCGAAGCCTCGGGCGGGATAACAGCCGAAACCATTGCTGATTATGCTGCCTGCGGCGTTGATTATATATCGGTAGGGGCACTTACTCACTCTGTAAAAAGCCTCGATTTAAGTTTAAAGGCGGTAAAAGAATAAAAACCTTTACTATCAGCTTTGATTTAGTATTATTGTGACAAAATGATATCTCCTTACTCTGTTTTAGTTCTTATTCTGGCTTATTTATTCGGGTCGATACCTACTGCGGTTTGGGTTGGCCAGGCTTTTTACGGCATAGATGTAAGAGAGTACGGCAGCGGTAACGCGGGGGCCACCAATACCTTCAGGGTATTGGGCAAGCAGGCCGGTATACCCGTTATGCTGATTGATATACTAAAGGGTTATACAGCTACCAACTTAGCTTATCTGCTTAGTGTAACCACAATCGGCAGCCATCATTCTGCTGCATTTATAAATTACCAGTTAGCCTTAGGTATTGCCGCTGTAATGGGACATTTGTTCCCGGTGTTTGCAGGTTTTAGGGGAGGCAAGGGGGTAGCCACCTTGTTTGGAATGGTTTTGGCTATACACTTGCAAGCCTCGTTGCTTTGTGTGGGAGTATTTATTGCAGTGTTGCTGATAACTAAATATGTATCATTAAGCTCAATAATGGCAGGTTTTACTTATTCTATCGGAGTTACGTTTATTTTTCCGGTGTATATTAAATCAGTCATTATATATAGCATGTGTATATGTGTATTAATATTGGTGACGCATCAAAAAAATATAGAGCGGTTGTTGAAAGGCAAGGAGTCGAAAGTGAACCTATTTAAAAGCAAATTAGCCTAACTAAATACCTATGAAAATTGCAAAACCATTAATGGCCTTTATTGCGGCCGTTATCTTTTTGGGCTGTTCAACCGTGCCCTTAACCGGACGTAAACAATTTTTAGCTGTAAGCGATTCGCAAATTAATGAGTCTGCAGCTACCAGTTACCGTCAATTATTATCCGATCCTAAAACCAAAGTAATTACGGGTTCATCCGATGCTGAGCGGGTTAAACGTGTGGGCAATCAATTAGCGGCTGCCATACAGCGCTACCTCAACCAAAACGGTTACGGTGACCAGTACAACTTTCAGTGGGAATTTAACCTGATACAAAGCCCGGAAATAAACGCCTGGTGTATGCCTGGTGGCAAGGTGGCCGTTTACAGCGGTATACTACCTATCACCCAAGACGATGCCGGTTTAGCAACTGTAATGGGTCACGAGATTGGCCACGCTATCGCCAAGCACTCTGCTGAGCGTATTTCACAACAATATGTTGCACAAGGCTTAGGCGCTGCGGTAGGTGTTGCTGCTAACAATTCACAATCGGGTTTACTAAGAATCACTAACGCATTATACGGAACAGGTAGCCAATTGGCTTTACTGCACTACAGCCGCGCACAGGAAAGCGAGGCCGACCGTTTAGGTTTAACTTTTATGGCCATGGCGGGTTACAATCCTAACGCTGCTGTAGGTTTCTGGCAACGTATGGCCGCTAAAAGCGGCGGCGGCGCCCCGCCTGAGTTCTTAAGCACTCACCCGTCTGACGAGACACGTATTCGAGATATTCAGGCCCGTATACCTGAAGCGATGAAATACTACAAAAAATAATATCTCAAAAAATCCAGCACTCAAAGCTGGATTTTTTGTTTAGTTAATTTTAACTTCTAGATATTATAACGTGCCGAAGATAAAATTTTTGCAAGCCGAATGGCGAGACCTGCTGATGGTCAATTATGAAGTTGATCCAGCCTTGCTTAAACCTTACACCCCCGCCTTTACCGAACTTGACTTATGGCAGGGTAAAGCGCTGGTAAGTATGGTGGGCTTTATGTTTAAAGAAACGCGCGTTTTGGGCATTAAGTGGCCATTTCATGTAAATTTTGAAGAAGTAAATCTGCGCTTTTATGTTCGTTACTTTGATGGAAAGGAATGGAAACGCGGAGCCGTGTTCATCAGCGAAATAGTGCCGCTGCCATTAATTCCGTTAGTAGCTAATAATCTATATAACGAGCATTATAAGGCTATGCCTATGCGGCATTCGGTTCAGCCTGCTGCTGATAGCACTACTCAATATTTTTACGATTGGAAGTTCAGAAAACGCTGGAACCGCTTAGGCGCAACGGTGAGCAATACTTTCGCGCCGATGGAAGCAAACACTGCCGAAGCGTTTATATTTGAACATTATTGGGGATACAACCGGGTAAACGAAAAAAGCACGATTGAGTACGCCGTTGAACATGAATCCTGGAACGTAGCTCAAGTAACTGATGTAGTTTTTGATGCCGACGTGGCCGAATTGTATGGTGCAGGTTTTGCACCGTATTTAAAACAGCCTTATTCGGCTTTTTTTGCCAAAGGTTCGGAAGTGGCTGTCAGAGTTGCTCAACGGATAAAGCAAGGTCACCAGCCACCGGCATCAAGTATCAAATAAATTATCTTAATCAAAAAAAGCGGCGGCAGCTCAACAAAATTGATGTAACTGTCGCCGCTTTTCTGTTATATTTACTGTGCTACGCCGGCAGTTATGGTTTGTAAAATGCCATCCCACAAAGCAATACGTGCCGTTAGAGCATCTTTTACAGCTTGAGTAGCTTTCTGCCACTTATCATCGTCATCGCCGCAAAGTTCGGCAGTCATCTGGTAAGCCAGTTGCGAGTGGTGATCGCCGTCCACTTCAATATGACGCTCCAAGTAGTACACCAGCAAATCAACTTTACCCGGAAACTGAGTGCTAATTTCTTTCACCATGCTGATAAACATATCAGGTATTAAATCTTCGCGGCCAAAGGTAAATACTGCTGCTTGCAGATAGGCTTCGTCTGTAGCAATTACATCAAAAGTATGACGCACAAACTGACGCGCGGCTTCGGGGATATCGGCAATCAACAAAGCTTCATCAATATTTTTACCGTTCTGCAATTCGGCAAATAACGATTTTATGGCATCGGCGCTACTGCCAGCCTGCTGCATGGCTTTTAAATACAACTCAAAATGACTGGTACGATTGCCGTGCTGGTCAACGTCGCTTTCTTCACCGGTTACAATCTCATTAATCAAATACCTGGTGTTGGCATTACCCACCGGCATCCAGGGCAATTGAGTACAGGTAAGCTTTTGCTGTAAAGCCTTTAACAACGACATAAAATCCCACACGGCAAAGGCATGGTGTTCCATGAAAATATTCAGATCTTCGAGCGAACGGATGTTCTCGTATAAAGGATGTTTTACTAATTGCGCTCTTAAAGGTTCAATTTGTGTTTTTAACTGAGCTATACGTTGGTCTGACATAAAGGTAACTGCATTTAAAATGGTGTAAATTTAAAACCTATTAACGAAGTGATTCAGCCTGCGGATTTTTATGACTGTATTTTGATAGTCAAATGAATTGTCACGACTAAAATAAAAAGCTGCGTTACCATCATTTAGCGACAGTAACGCAGCTATAAGTTTAGGTTTTAATGTTATTTTTAGTTGGCAGTAGAACCGTTTTCTTTTTGCAGTTTTTTCAGCATTTCATTGCCTATCAGGGCATCAATCATACCGCCGCTGCCTCCGTCTTTACCGCTTACTAAAATTTCGGGTACCAGTTTTACGCCGTTGCTGGCCAGTGCCTCCGCCACACGCACAATGGCATATTGCTCAGTACCCATGGCTTCGGTTTTCTGCTTGGTTACCTCGGCTTCGGCCAAACCAATGGCTTTAATACGTCCGGCATCAGCGGTACCGTTTACCTCGGTAGCCTGCGCATCAGCTTTAGCAATGATGGTTTTGGCTTCGGCATCTGCACGGGCATTGATGGTTCGGTTCTCGGCATCAGCCTTGGCGTTAATCACTCTCGATTCGGCATCACCCTTAGCAGCAGCTACCTTGGCGGCCGACATCTGCGTGTTAATTTCGACCTGGCGGGTAGATTTTACTACCTCGGGTTGCATATCGGCACCGGCTTTGGCGCTTTCAAACTCTTTACGTTCCAACTGGGCGCTGCGCTGTATTTCGTAAGTACGGCGTTCTTCTTCGGCCAGTTTACGGTCGGTCATGGTTTTCATTAGCGCCTCTGGAGGTACAATGTCACCAATCAGGGTATCTACGCCAACAACGTTGTAATCTGCCAGTACCTGACTGATGTGTTGCTTGGCATCATCCTGACGTTGCGAACGATTGGTTAAGAATCCGATAACATCGCTCTTTTGCGCTGCGTTGCGGAAGTAGTTGGCAATGGTAGGCTCCAACACCTGCGATACCAGGTTTTTCATTTTACCAAAACGTGCAATTACTTTAGGCGCCTCATTTCTGGGAACGTGTATAATTTGTGCCACATCAAGATTAAAGGTAAAACCATCCGAAGAACGCACACTAATCGTACTCAAGTTTTTATCGAGTTCGTGCGCTTCACTACGACTGTTTGCCCAGTTAAGCACAATGTTGGTAGTAGGCACTACTTCAACACCATGGGTGTATATGTTGATAGGATGCTTACCGGGATCGAGCGGTTCGGACCAAACACCTTTCTGCGTTTTTTTAACAATGTTGCCATGTTTAAACGCATCACCGCTGGTGTCGGTACCCTCCGGTCCGACAAACGAGTTTACTACGCCTACATAACCAATGGGGATATGCATCATTTCTACCTGCTCAACAATAACAAACCAAGGGTTGAGGTAGTAAGTACCGGCCAGAATGACGTCTTCCTGCAAACCCTTTTTACCACCGGCATGAATAAAGGCCATCGGGTCTTGATAGTTACGGTGACCGGCTACCGAATCGCCGGCGATTTCACCTTTAGCTAACGGCTCGCCGTCGAGTGTGGTAACAATACCTACCTTGTTTTCCTGTACCTGGGTGATAGGAACCATCACAATTTCGAACAAAAAGGTGTTGATACGGTAACTACCAGGTGTCAGGAAAGCAGCTTGCGGGCCTTTTTGTCCGCCATTTTCCAAAAAGCGTTGTGCATCCTGAAACTTGTCCGACTCTACCGGTCGGCCCAAAACACGGCCGGTATCCAGTGGGGCACCGTCTTTAGCTTTGACCAGGCCCAGTTTATTTTGTTCGATGATGGTGAACGGCTCCATGGTTACGCTGTATTGCCACGGCCACATGCGCCAGTAAAGGCCCGGAGCCAGCGGTTTAGCCTGCATACCAGCCTCACCACGGGTAGCAATAATGCGCCCGTCGGGCAGACGCTGATCGTTACCATAAAGGGCAAACTTCTTCACCACCAGACCAATGCGGTCATCGGGTACGATAATCATCCCAAAAAAAACACGCAATACAGATTTGTACAATAAAAGAGCGGCCACAACGGGCAACACCCACCAGAGTTTAAAAATTAAATCAGCCATTTTATTAATGTGAATTTTGATTGAAACGGGCCCTTAAGGTGCGGGCTCTGAACGTTGCTTATAGCATTATTGTAGTACCTCAGCTAAATAAGCAACCATTAGATGATGGCAGTATACGGTTGTTACAACTATTTATAAAAATAATTTATATGGTATAGTACCATTTGATGCGGAAATATAGCAATGCTATACTATTTTTGTGAGCATTAGCTGATACCTGTTTAAACCTGTAATTTGTGAAGTCATTTACCAATAACCCACACGCTTTAACAAAAAACGAAAGTGCATTGCGAACCATATTTAATCGTTATGGCGCTGCGCTTTTAGGCTACATCGCTGGTGTGGTTAACGACCGTATCAAAGCAGAAAATTATTTAATTGAAATATTTAAGCACATTTCGCGTTTTGCTGATGAGCTTATTCTTCCGGGTGTAAACACCTGGTTAAGATTGCAGCAGGTGGCCAAAAATTTTCTGTATAAAAGTGCCCAACCCGCTAACAGTGTTGCCGACAGTAAACTTGTTTCGCCCGGGCAAAAAAATAAATGCTTAAATTTGCTGACAACCGAACAGCAGCATATTTTTTGCAATATTTACTACGGGCATAAAAGCGTACAGGCATTGGCGCAGGAAATGCAAAAAGATGAAGACGACATCAGGCGCTGCTTACGGGAAGCTCTCAGTGTGATAAGAAATGGACAATAGGGTAAAGCAATTTATTGAAAGCGGAATTTTAGAAGCCTACTTTACTGGTTCGGCAACAGCCGAAGAGGAGCAGGAGGTGCTTTCGATGAAACAGCAATACCCGGAAGTGCAACAGGAATTCAATGCGCTGGAGCAGGATATACTCAAGTTAGCCGATTTGACTGCCGTTCCGCCGCCGCCCGGCTTGTGGAACCGCATTGAGGCTGATATTGACGATATTATTTTACGCACACCGCAGCAACCGCAACCTTACCAGGACCGCACGCATCATTACCAGCAACAAGCACCACCACAACCCGCTTACATTGAAGTAGACGCACAAAATACACACATGCGTATACACAAGGCTTGGAGATGGGTATTTGCGGCCGTGTTTATTCTGAGTAAGATATTTTTAGCAGCTGCCATCTATTTCTATCTGGAAAACCGCCAGGCCCGGGAAAACATTCAGGAGCTGAAACAGCAATTACGCCAGGCTCAGCAGACTGAGCCCCGTTCATAAAAAAGCCGCAACCTTGCTTTTGTCTGCAAGATTACGGCTTATTCAATCAATGTAATTTTTAATAACCGTCGCCGTCGAGCAAATTGCCCAGTCCGCCCAATATGCTGCCTTCTTCCTTGCGGCCACCCGGCGATGCGTAGCTTAAGATACGGCTGGCTAGTCGGCTTACCGGTAAGGTTTGTATCCATACTTTACCCGGACCGCGTAATGTAGCGAAAAACACACCCTCGCCGCCGAATATTTTATTACGTATACCGCCAATGTATTGTATGTCGAAGTTAACGCCCGCTGTATAGCCTACCAAACATCCGGTGTCAATTTTAATCAGTTCTCCGGGTTGCAATTCACGTTCAAACACGTGGCCACCAGCATGCATAAAGGCCATGCCATCGCCCTGCAAACGCTCCATAATAAAACCCTCGCCGCCAAATAAGCCGGTACCCAACTTGCGCTGAAACTCAATATTAATGGCTACACCTTTGGCTGCACACAAAAAAGCATCCTTTTGGCAAATAACGGCACCACCCAAACGCATTAAATTAAGCGGGATGATTTTGCCGGG
>CAJYSL010000042.1 GCA_913777515.1 uncultured Mucilaginibacter sp. | reverse complement strand
CCCAGCGCAACAAACATCCACATAAATACATTGGCGATAAACTTGCGCGATGAAGCCTGGTCGTCCAGTTGTATTACATTCTTGTATTGATAATCAAAATTATTACTTTCCATTTTTATAAATTAATCAGGTTAAAGGTATAACATATTTTAGACACTCCAAGTGGTTTAAAGTTTAAGTAAGGCGGCGCATTAATTGTTCTTCTACCCGTTTAAATACTTGCAATGGTTTAAGCGAGCGCCAGTTTAATTCATCCAATCCTCCACCAAAATTGATGTAGTAATCAATGTTGTTTTGCTTGAATTCTTCAATCACATGTTCCCTGAAATTAACGCCAGCTATCCATCCGTCTTCCACGTCCTGAAACCATTCTTCGTAATAACAATCATCCGAGGAGTGAAAGTTTAATACGTTTTCGCCTATCAGTATAAACTTGTTAATACCGTTATCAATCATCAACTCCATGATTTCCCTTTTCAGCGTCATGATGTCATTGTTGATAGCGTCGTTCCATTCGCCAATAAACTCTATGATTACATAGCCGCGGTCGTAATCGGCATATAAAACTTTTAAGTATAGTGTGTTTGAGCCAAAATAATCCCATTGCGGGTGCAATAAATAATTATACACCTGCTTATCAAACTCAAACTCGTTATACACCGTAGCATAAAATGGCGAATACTCATCCTCCGACGCTACATAATCATCTCTCCACCTGTAGTATGGCTCTATTTCGTGCATGGGTTATCAATGTGCAGATATGCTAATGTACGTATGGGCAAACGTTTTGCTTGTACGTTTTGCATACCTGCTTTTACTTTTTAATTATAGTCCTCTTTTTATTCATCTGCACGTACGCACATTATCCTCTATACGCATCAACCGCTTTACGCACACTGCCGTGCTCGTTTAAAAGCTGGGCAGCCGTTGCCTTGTCAACGCCAATCTCCTGCATAACCATGCGGTTTGCGCGGTCAACCAGCTTATGGTTAGTTAACTGCATATCTACCATTTTATTACCTTTTACACGGCCCAGTTGTATCATTGTTGCCGTGCTTAGCATGTTTAATACCAGCTTTTGAGCGGTACCGGCTTTCATGCGGGTAGAGCCGGTTACAAACTCCGGACCGGTCACTACCTCAACCGGAAATTGAGCTTCGGCAGCAACAGGGCTGCCGGCATTGCATACAATGCAGCCGGTAACCAGGCCTTTTTGGTTAGCCTTGCGTAAGCCACCAATTACATAAGGTGTACGGCCCGAGGCCGCAATGCCTACTACCACGTCATTTTGGGTGATATCAAACTCCTGCAAATCTTTCCAGGCCTGCTCGGCGTCATCCTCGGCAAACTCAACGGCTTTGCGGATAGCGCCATCGCCACCGGCAATGATACCTACTACCCAGTCAAAAGGTACACCAAAGGTTGGCGGGCACTCTGAGGCATCCACTACGCCTAAGCGGCCGCTGGTACCGGCGCCAATGTAAAACAGTCGGCCACCGGCTCTCATCTTTTCGGTTACGGCCTGCACCAGTTTTTCTATCTGGGGCAACGCTTTGGCTACTGCCTCAGGTACAGTTCGGTCTTCCTGGTTGATGTGCTGGAGTAAGTCGGCAACGGGCAGCTGCTCCAGGTGGGTATAGTGTGAGTCTTGCTCTGTTGTATTAATCATTTCTTTCTTACAAATCTGTAACAAAATTCGGCAAAATTCCGTCAACTACAGCAACGCATAACACATTCAAATACGTATTTTTGTTACGGGGACTTATGAAGCAAACAGCAGTTATTATATTCAGATCGGTAATCTTATTACTTGCCGGTATAGCTATTGGTTTGCTACTGAACAGGCGTACTGCCGACATTGACGAGCCTTACCACATGACCGGTAACGACAAGCTGGACCGGGTGATGAAACTGGTGCGTAAAAAGTACGTAGACTCACTAAACATTGATAGTGTTGAGGGCGTAGCCATTAATAACCTGCTCCAGAAGCTGGACCCGCATTCAGTTTATCTTCATAAAAAACAGGCAGAATCATTATCAGAGAAACTGGAAGGCGGTTTTGACGGCATTGGTGTAGAATCGCAGATTTTGCGCGACACACTGTTTATTGCGCAGGTCATTCCGGGCTCGCCGGCGGCTAAAGCCGGTTTGCCTAACGGAGCCAAAGTAGTTACCTTGAACGGCCGGCCATTTGCAGGTACGCATTTAGACCCAAATAAAGTAAGCGAGGCCTTTGCCGATAAAAAAGACACCGGTTTAGATTTTGGGGTGATAGCTTACGGCGAGCAAGCCGTTAAAAATTATCACATTAAGCACGGGCACATTAACATGAGCAGCCTCGACGCCTCATACATGAGTGCGCCGGGAACTGGCTATATAAAAATTGGAAAGTTTGGCGCGGCTACGGATGCCGACTTTAGAGCTGCCCTGAAGCGCTTAAAAGCCAATGGTATGCAAAAGCTGGTGCTTGATTTACGCGGCAATGGTGGTGGTTATTTAAATACGGCTACCGCACTTGCTGATGAGTTTTTGCCTAAAAATAAATTGATTGTTTATACACAGGGCCAGCACGAGCCACGTACCGATTATTTTGCAACTGATTCGGGCGTTTATGAGAACGGCAAGCTGGCTGTGCTGATTGACGAGCATTCGGCATCGGCGAGCGAGATATTAGCCGGCGCTTTGCAAGATTTAGACCGGGCCGTAATTGTTGGCCGCCGTTCGTTTGGTAAGGGTTTGGTGCAGGAGCAGTTTTCGTTTGATGATGGGTCGGCTTTAAATTTAACGGTGGCCAGGTATTTTACACCTTCGGGCCGCAGCATCCAGAAATCGTACAAAAAAGGTACCGAGAGTTACCGGAACGAGCTAAGTGAGCGCTTGCAAAAAGGAGAGCTATATGTAGCGCAAAATAATGCAGACGACAGTACCTTTAATACCTCAGTAACCTACCATACCAGTGCCGGTAAAAAAGTATATGGCGGCGGCGGCATTATGCCCGATGTTTTTGTGCCCGAAGATGCGGCCATCAACGTACCTTTAATTAACGAGTTGAGCCGTGCGCAGCTGTTTACCGCTTACGTGATTGACCACATGCAGGGAGTATTAAAAAATTACAAAACGCCGTCTGAGTATGTACGGTATTACAGCGTAACCGATGATGAGCTAACCCGCTTTATTGTTTACGCCGCAGGCACGCTCAAAGAGATGGACTCGCGCGAAATTGCCCTGGCTAAAAACTATATGAAGTTGTTGCTTAAAGCACAAGGCGCCCGCTTTAAATGGGGCAACGAGTGGTATTACCGCATCATCAACCAAAACGATTTGGCTATATCAAAAGCCGAATGCGCTTTAGATAACAGTTAAGATTTAAAGGCTATTGATAGATATTGCATCAAGCAAAACGGCCACTGGATTTTACTCCGGCGGCCGTTTTGTTTTTATATCGTTCAAAAGCATCTATTCTTCAACAACCTCGCTGTGCGGGCTGCTTACTTCTTCTTCCTGCTTTTTAAAGTAGCGGTTTTGAAATATTAATATCAGGATTACGCCTACAGAGATGGCGGCATCGGCCAGGTTAAAGATGGGTCTGAAAAATTTAAATTCTTCGCCGCCCCAAACCGGTAACCAAGCCGGAAATGTGCCCTGTATAATAGGGAAGTAGAACATATCTACCACCCGGCCCTGAAAAATAGGGGCATATTTATAAATTACTCCATAAAAGGTCGAATCTATAATGTTGCCTAAAGCTCCGGCAAAAATAAGTGCTACGTTAAGGATAAGGCCGCGGTGGTATTTATGTTTAATTAAATAAACCAGCGCTACGCCAATGCCAATTACGGCAAACACCCTAAACAACGACAAAGCCAGTTTACCGGCCACGCCGCCTAACTCCCAGCCAAAAGCCATACCATTGTTTTCGGTGTAAAGCAACATGCCGCGGTCGCCCAGAAAATGAATTTCCTGGCCCATGTACATATTGCTGCGTACCCAAATTTTAATGGCCTGGTCTGCCAGGATAACTAAAAAAGCTAATAAAAAAGGTTTTACGTAAGATGCCTTCATGTATTACTGCTTCAGTTTGGCTTCCATGCTCATGGTAGTGTGCGGCACGGCACGCAGGCGTTCCTTTTGTATCAGCTTACCGGTTACACGGCAAATACCATACGTTTTGGTTTCGATGCGCACCAAAGCTGCTTCTAACTGCTCAATAAATTTTTTCTGGCGGGCAGCTAACTGGTTAATCTGCTCTTTTTCTAAAGTAGCCGAGCCGTCTTCTAAAGTTTTATAAGTGCCGGCAGTATCATCAGTACCGTTTAAGTTAGGGTTGCTTAATGATGATGCCAATGCGTTTAGCTCTTCGCGCGCAATGCGGATTTTGTCTAAAATGAGTTCTTTAAACTCTTGCAGCTCTGCGTCTGAATATCTTGTTTTTTCCGGTTGTGGTGTGCTCATTATATTTTACTGATAGATATTAATATTTCGTTATCGTCAATAACGGTTTTTTCACCCTCGGTCAGTTCGTTATCTAACTGGATGTCAGCCGCTAATATTTCGGCGCAAATATAGGATAAATTGTTTTTAACCGCCTCGCTGATTAACGGGTGGTTACTCAGGCGTACATTAATTTTGTCGGTTACCTCGAAATTATTTCCCTTGCGCAAGTTCTGGATACGGTTAATCAACTCGCGTGATATGCCCTCCTGTTTCAGTTCTTCGGTTAAGGTAACATCTAAAGCAACGGTTAGTTTGCCTAAGTTTGCTACCTGCCATCCTGGTACGTCTTCGGCACTGATTTCAACATCAGTAGTCGAAATGGTATGGCCGGTGCCTTTTAGGGTAAAGCCTCCCTGGCTTTCCAGGCTTGCAATATCTTCTTGGGTAAACTCGGTAATAGCCTGGGCTACGGCTTTCATATCTTTACCTACCTTTTGGCCTAAAGCCTTAAAGTTTGGTTTAATCTTACGTTTAATAAAGCCGGCCGTATCGGTAATATACTCAATAGCTTTAATATTGGTTTCAGACAGGATAAGTTCTTTAACCTGGTCTACCTGGTGCTCAAAGTTTTTATCCAGTATCGGCAATAATATTTTGCTGAGTGGCTGGCGTACATTGATGCCTACTTTTTTACGCAATGATAAAGTAAGCGACGAGATATCCTGCGCTAACTGCATACGCTCTTCCAGCGCTTTATCTACCAGTTCGGTTTGATAAATCGGGAAATCGGCCAGGTGAACAGACTCAAACGCCTCTTTGCCGGTTGCCGTGTTTAAGTCGTTATACAAACGCTCAGCGAAAAACGGCGCAATAGGCGACATCAGCTTGGCAATGGTTACCAAACAAGTGTATAAGGTTTGGTAAGCCGAAGTTTTATCTTCAGAGTTGTCAGACTTCCAGAAACGGCGGCGGCTCAGGCGTACATACCAGTTGCTCAGGTGTGCATCCACAAAATCCTGAATGGCGCGGGCTGCTTTGGTTGGCTCAAAGTCTGCATAAAATGCGTCAACCTCTTGGGTTAAGGTATTCAGCAATGATAAAATCCAGCGGTCAATTTCAGGGCGTTGGCTTAGTTCAATTTCGGGGCTGCTGTAATCAAACTTGTCAATGTTGGCATACAGCGCAAAAAAGGAATAAGTGTTATACAGCGTACCGAAGAATTTACGGCGCACTTCGTCTACCCCTTCAATGTTAAATTTAAGATTATCCCAAGGCGATGCATTGCTAATCATATACCAGCGGGCGGCATCAGCGCCATATTGTTCAATGGTATCAAACGGGTCAACAGCGTTGCCTAAGCGTTTAGACATTTTGTTGCCGTTTTTATCAAGTACCAATCCGTTTGATACCACGTTTTTAAATGCGATACCGGGGTTGCCTACCTGTTGGTTTACGACTTTAACTTCATCACTGGCTTCGCTCAGCATTACGGCTATAGCGTGCAGGGTAAAGAACCAGCCACGGGTTTGGTCAACACCCTCGGCAATAAAATCGGCCGGGTAAGCATTGGCAAACTCTTCTTTATTCTCGAACGGGAAATGCCATTGCGCATAAGGCATAGCGCCCGAGTCGAACCAAACGTCAATCAGGTCGGGCTCGCGGAACATTTTTTTGCCGGTTGATGAGGTTAATATCACATCGTCCACATAAGGGCGGTGCATATCGTCCAGTTTAAAGCCTTGCGGCATAAAACCGGCTTCAACCGAACGTGCAATTTCCTGATTCAGTTCTTCAATAGAGCCGATGCATTTTTCTTCGCTGCCATTTTCTTCACGCCAGATAGGTAATGGCGTTCCCCAATAACGTGAGCGCGACAGGTTCCAGTCTACCAGGTTTTCCAGCCAGTTACCAAAACGGCCGGTACCGGTAGCTTCGGGTTTCCAGTTGATGGTTTTATTCAGTTCAATCAGCTTATCCTTAACAGCCGTGGTTTTAATAAACCAGCTATCCAGCGGGTAATATAAAATAGGCTCATCCGTACGCCACGAGTGCGGGTAGCTGTGCTCATAACGCTGAACGTTAAAAGCTTTGTTATCTTCTTTAAGCTTGATGGAAATTAATACATCCGTAGCCTTAAAGCCAGCCTCTTCGCGTTCGGCAGGGGTATAGTATTCTTCTTTAACGTAGCGGCCGGCAAAATCGGTTACTTCATCAACAAAGCGGCCCTGCTTATTTACCAGCGGTACTTCTTTGCCGGTTTCATCCAGCACCATTACCGAGGGTACGTTGTTTTCTTTACAGGCTCTAAAGTCATCCGCACCAAAAACAGAAGCAGTGTGTACAATGCCTGTACCATCGCCAGTAGTCACAAAATCGGCCGGGATAACGCGGAATGCATTTTTCTCCAGCTCGTCGTTTGTCACATACGGCATCAATTGGTGGTAGCGTAAGCCGACCAGGTCAGCACCTGTGATGGAGGCTTTAACCGTCCACGGAATTACTTTATCGCCTTCTTTATAGTCTTCAAAAGATGCATTCTCGCCTTCGGCTTTAAAATATTTGTTTACCAAAGCCTTAGCCAGCACCACGCTAACCGGTTTAAAGGTGTATGGGTTAAGCGTGCTGATTTTTACATAGTCAATATCTTCGCCAATAGCCAGCGCGCAATTAGATGGCAAAGTCCATGGCGTAGTGGTCCAGGCCAGTATGGCGGTTTCTTCGCCCGGCTCGCTAAACAAGGTCGACATCAGCGGGTGCTGCTGGTCGTTCTTTAAAAAAAACTGGGCCGTAATGGTGGTATCTTTCACCATTTTATAAGTACCCGGCTGGTTCAACTCGTGCGAACTTAAACCGGTACCCGATTTAGGCGAGTAGGGCTGTACGGTGTAACCTTTGTATAACCAGTCTTTTTTATAAAGCTGCTTTAAAATCCACCAAAGTGTTTCAATATACTCGTTTTCGTAAGTTACATACGGATTTTCCAGGTCAACCCAATAACCCATTTTGAGGGTAAGGTCGTTCCAGATATCGGTGTAGCGCATTACCTCTTTGCGGCAGGCTTCGTTATAATCTTCGATGGAGATTTTTTTACCGATGTCGTCCTTGGTAATACCCAGCGATTTTTCGACCGCCAGCTCAATAGGCAAACCATGGGTGTCCCAGCCGCCTTTACGTTTTACCTGGTAACCTTTAAGGGTTTTATAACGGCAAAATATGTCTTTAATAGAGCGTGCCATGGCATGGTGAATGCCGGGCATGCCGTTAGCCGATGGCGGACCTTCGTAAAAAGTATAAGGGTTGCTGGCCGGACGACTGCTGATACTTTTTTCGAAAATGTTGTTCTGCTGCCAGAACTCCAGCACGTCCTTGCCTATTTGTGATAAATTTAATTGCTTATATTCCTTGTACATCAGTGTTTTCCACAAAAATTAAGAGGCGCAAAATTACGGATTTTTAAAGTAATAATTTAGTTTGAAATGTGGAAATGTACGGTAGTG
>CAJYSL010000041.1 GCA_913777515.1 uncultured Mucilaginibacter sp. | reverse complement strand
TATGAAAATCGACTATCGGATGTTTAAGTTGTACTACATCAAACTTATTCAGCGCTGAGGTAAGTTTGCCAAACTGCAAAGCAGCCTCATAAGCTTGATGGCTTTGGGTAAGATAATTAACCGTATGGGAATTGCTAACAAACGGCAGCAACCTGAAAAAATGCCCTTCCGATTCAATTAAATACTCCCCACTCCGGCCAGCCAAGGGCGCGGCAAAAAGGTAATCTGGTGTTGTTTGGCGTAAATAAGCTGCTATTAGCTGTAAGTTGCGGGTAATATCATGGGGCTTTAAAAAAACATGAGTATTGATCTGCTGCAGAATAAATGAATTGATTTCATTACTCACTTTCCAGGTACGATTAATCAGCCCGGAGCCAAAGGGAATAATCTGAAATTCGGTTGGATTTAATCCATATTGAGTTAATACGGTTTGCAGCATATCATATCTGTTTCTGAGCAATAAATGTAGCGAATAAGACAGGCGGAAGTTTACACAAACGTTTGCGTAAAATTAAAACCCGATTATTGGCGATAACAGGTGTTCAATAATGTCGATAAATGTTTAGATATTGCTTTGTTGCCTAACATCATGCATATTTATGCATTCGGGTAATGAAGCTGTACCCGATTTAAAACCGTTTCACTATGATATCGAAACCGCCAACCATAAAGCAAATAGCCGAACAGCTTAAATTGTCGGTTTCTACGGTATCACGTGCCTTGCACGACCATCCGGGCATTGGTTTAACTACACGTTTAAAGGTGCAAAAGCTGGCTAAGGAACTTAACTATGAACCTAACCTGACTGCTGTTTTTTTACAACAGGGTAAAACCAACACTATAGGTGTTATTCTTCCTGAGTTATCCGAGCATTTTTTTTCGGCAGCAGTAAGCGCTATTGAAGAAATGGCCTACCAGAGAAACTATACGGTACTGATTGCGCAATCACACGATGATGCTGAGAAGGAAATGGCTTTGGTAGAAAAAATGAAAAATCACCGGGTTGATGGTTTACTGGTCTCGCTGGCTAAAACTACCCGTTCGTTCGAGCATTTTGAAAACCTCAAACGGTTTAATATCCCGGTCGTCTTTTTTGATAGGATACCCTCAATACCAGGTTCCCATACAGTTTCATGTAATATTGAAACCGGGACAACCGAGGCGGTAACCTATTTATTAAAAAAAGGGCACCGGACTATAGGCATGATAAACGGGCCGGAAAGTATGTTGGCCAGCAACGACCGGAAGCATGGGTATATAGAAGCCATGTCGAAAAACCGGCTAAAGTATGACCCATCAATGATTGTCAATTGCGACTTGTCTGAAACCGGAACCCGGAAAGCATTGCAGCAATTGCTTACACACAAGCGCAAAGTGACAGCCATCGTTACATTTAATGACTATATCGCTTTGTTTGTAGTTACTGCCCTTAAAGCGCTTAACCAGGATGTCCGCGATATTGATTTAATAAGTTATGCTAACCTGCCACTCATCAGTTATTTGGACCACCGGCCTGTAGCCTCGGTTGAGCAGTTTCCGTTTATGCAGGGGCAAAAGGCTACCGGTATTCTTTTAGATTTATTGTACAACAAAAACACGCAATCTGCAGATGGAGGGGCTATTTACAAGGTGGTGATTGAATCGCAATTGGTTGAAGACTCAAGTTTGAAAAAGGCTATAAAAGTTTTAAAATAAAAAATCCCAAACGTCGCGTTTGGGACTACTAACAAACAAACTTTGATATCAAATAAACAACCAGGCTGATTTTTTAAAACCCGCTGTCGTCCAGTGCAAAAGAGTTTTTACGGCTTTTCCATTTGCCGCGTGTAAAGTCGGGGAACTCCTGTGGCTTGTTGCCCTCGGCAATTGACTTTGTAGACAGTGGTGCAATCACGCTCATGGTTGCCGAGTCATACACGTCGATAGGAGTTTGCTTTTTCTGCTTTACGGCTTGTACAAAAGCATTAAACACAAACCAGTCCATGCCGCCATGCCCCGCACCCGATGCTTCCTGCTCATATTTTTTCCAAAGCGGATGGTCGTATTTGGCAAACCATTCTTTTACCGGTTCCCAGGCATCATTCTTCGATTGACCTTCAATGTATATCGACCTGTTGACATCCATCCAAATGCCTTTGGTGCCCTGTACCCTAAAACCTAACGAATAGGGGCGTGGCAAGTGCGTATCATGTGTTAACATCACCGTTTCGCCGTTAGCGCAGTTGAGCATGGTTTGCGTAATGTCACCATTTTTGTAATTGATTTTAGCATTGGCGTTGCCGGGTGCTTGTTCTTCTACATAGGCAGCAAGTCCGCGGGCTTTTGAGCTAAACGATACCAGGTTGGTAAACCGGTTACCGGCGTTAATATTCAAATAATTAATTACCGGTCCGGCGCCGTGGGTAGGGTACAAGTCGCCATCGGTATCTATGTTAAACTGAGTGCGCCACTGGGCTTCGCTCAAGGCTTTGGGGCCGTACTCAACGCCGCCGCCATAATACTGTTTACCATTGTTAAAGAGTACATTACGCAGGTTATGCTGGTAACCGCCTTCGGCATGTACCAACTCGCCAAACAGGCCCTGGCGGGTCATGTTCAGTACCGCCATCACATCCCTGCGATAGCAAACGTTTTCGAGCGTCATATAAGGTACGCCGGTTTGCTCTGAGGTGTTTACAATGTCCCAGTGTTCCTTAACGGTTAGTCCGGCTATTACCTCGCAGCCCACATATTTGCTGGCCTTCATGGCATCGATGGATTGGCTGTGGTGAAACTGCCATGGAGTGGCAATAATGACAGCATCAATATCTTTTCTATCCAGTAAGTGCTTGTAAGCATCGGTGCCGCCGGTATATTCTTTAGCCGCCGGTTTTCCGGCTTTGGCGATGGCTTCGCGGCATATTTTCAGGGAACTTTCCTGCGTATCGCAAATGGCTACAATCTCCACATCATCGCGCAGCAAACCTTCGCTAATGTGGCTCATGCCACGTGCGCCCACCCCAATATAGCCCAGTCGTACTTTGGTTGCCGAAGCTGCAAAAATAGAACCCGAAGGTAAAATGGCAATGCCCGATGCTATCGCCCCGGTGTGGATAAACTCTCTTCTGTTCATGTGGTATTAATATTTAATGGCAAATAAAACAGGCCTTTATAACTGTATTAATCGATAGCACAATATGAGGTTTGTTAGCCGATTTACTGTATTTAAATATTACGCAAACGTTTGTGTAAAAATCAGCAATAAGGTATTTTAACTTTGTGTCGTCAGGTAATTAGCTTTATCTGTCATAGTATATTTCTGCAATTTAACGCAGTTGATGTGTTTAGAAAAATGATTAATATAATAACCGAAACATGGAAGACGACATCCCCGCAAATAATCGGTATAAAAATAAAATCTGCATCCCGTTATTAACACTTGTTGAAGATTTACCAATTGCAAAGGCAGGGGTTTTATTAGATAAGTTGGAAAATCAGCAGATTGAATATGTGCTTTGGGGAAAGCCAGCCATTGTACCTGAGGTAAGTTTTACCCTGGCCTATACTAAAGATGCGTTGTTTATCAAATTCAACGTTACCGAACCTGCGAGTAAACCTCTGTACAAAAACATTAACGACCCGGTTTATCGTGATAGTTGTGTGGAGGTTTTTATAGCTATTGGTAAAGATGAGACTTATTACAATTTAGAATTTAATGCATTAGGCACGTGCCTGGGGCAAACCGGCAGCACCAGGAATAATCGTGAGTTTATCTCACCGGTCATATTGGGGGAGATTAGCAGTTATACAGAAATGCGCGAAAGCGAAGAACATATGCATTCCTGGCAACTCACACTCAAAGTACCCTTTGTAGTTTTTATACATCACGATAAAACTGCAATCGTAAATCAACCTTTACGGCTTAATTTTTTTAAATGCGGCGATGATTTGCCCAATCGCCATCACATGGCCTGGAACGAGGTGAAAAGCGATGAGCCTAATTTTCACCAGATTGAATATTTCGGGGAGGGATTTTTCGAAAAAGTTTGAAGCGAGTGCTTAGGGGGGAGAGTAAAAGCACTTTTGTCGGTATACTATAAAAAAAGTTAAGCTCGTGCCAGCGTAGGTATACTCAGTTCCTGCTTGCCCGAATTTTGCCATAACCTATCATATCTTAACCACTTTTAAATTAAGCTACTTATGCATTAGCTATTTGCTTAACTTGAAGCTTTATAAGCCCTAATCATCATGAAAGATACCATCTCGTTATGGAAAATCACGAGCGTTACACTCGCTGTTACCGGCCTGTTTTGCTACCAGGATAGCTTTGCGCAAAGCCCTCAAAGTACTACACCATTGGTTACCAGTTATGAATCGGTGATGGTAACCGCCCCGCCCAAAGCGCTCCATGCAGATACCTTCTACAAAAAGTTTGCTGATGCGGGAGGGATCCCGGTTTTCGCTTCCGAAAAAGTGAATGATGCGGCCGTATTAATAGCAAGAGATATCATCAACTATATGTTGATGAAGCGCCCCGATGTGCGCCAGGAGATGCTGAAATCAAAAGCCGAGCTGGCCATCATGGCCTACAGCGAAATGCAAACCGACCTGCCCGGCTATCGCGACTGGAAAAAACCCGAAATGAACGACCCCAGGTTAACACCAGGCGAACGCGAAAACTACGACAAGCCCGGTGGTATAGCCTCCATGACCGATAAACAATATTGGAATAACAGGGCCAGGGGAATGGGCGGTAACGAAACCTCGTGTGCCGAGGAGAATCTGTTGGGCATACCCGGAACCAAGTATTTTGGCGAAAACATTATGGTGCATGAATGGAGCCATAATGTGATGGTTGCGCTGACCAAATGCGACCCGGAGCTTATTAAAGAGCTCGAAGTGGCTTACAAGAATGCAAAAGCTAAAGGTTTATATAAAAACCAGTATGCCATTAATACCATACATGAGTACTGGGCCGAAGGCACACAATGGTGGTTTTGGTCTAACTATGAGTTTTATGACGGTAGCACCCGCGTGCAAAGTCCTGATGATTTGAAAGCTTATGACCCTGCCCTTTATACCATATTGAGTAAAGTTTACATCGGTCATCACATCCCGGCTGACGTATATTACGGAAGAAATCTTTCCAATAAACGTTAGGGTACATGTTGTATCAGTACTGAGATAGTGTATGACAGATGAAAAGACACTTGGGTATGTAAATAAAAAATCCCGGCTACTTTAGTAACCGGGATTTTTTGTAAATCGTTAACTTTTTCAGAACGATTCAATATGTTGCCAATTATTTTTTGGTTACATCTGTAAACCTGATTTCAACAACGTATGTTCCTTCCAGCTTTAATTGCCAAGACCATCTTGGATTTACCGAGAAGCCAACATTGGTAGGGAAATTATCAACTCTGGCGAAAGTACTCGGGATACGATAATACATTAAAAAGCCCCAGTCTGTTGTTGGTGTTACATACTTGGTTAACGGGAACGGTGCAATCTCGAAATCGCAAATCATCGCGGTATCAGTTACAATCACCGGGTTAAATTTGGCGTAGTTTTCAAACGTTGGGCGGTCGCCGCGTTTAATAATCTCGCCGTTTTTAGGGTTAAATGCTCTGCCGTTCTTGTCAGACATTTTCAAAATTACGCGCGCACCATTATTGTTTATTTTTGTGCAACTAATGATAGGGTTTTTCATTGCTGTAACGGCACCAGTATTATCGTTAAAAGCGTTAGCCACGTTATCAGTAACTACAAAAAGGTCATCGGTCGATGGGTCTACCACATTTATCGTCGCTAAATTTTTGAACAACTTAGTACCGGTTGGGTTAGTCATTTCAACATCGAAGTTATACTGACCCAAGGGTAAATTAGCCGATGCCTTGTTAAACGTAAGCTGACCGCTGGTTTCGTTAAAATACATTGGTAATGCATCAATGGTTTCACGTTTCTTGTTCAGTAAAGCAACAGTCGTATCAGTGGCGGCATTAAATGACTGACCTGTTTTAAAAACCGTTATTTTATAGGTTTTAGTGAACTCGGCAGGTGCTGGAGAGCCATCTGCTTTGCGCAGATTTAACATTTTAAACGTATACGGTGGGGTCGAGCCGTCTGCGTTGATACGGTCAGACTGATAAAGAACTAACCCTCGCTTAGCAAAAAGGTTGTTGTCTTTATAGCGTATATTATCGCTCTGAAAACCGTTTGGTATTTTTTTACAAGCTGCAAGGCCAATCACTGCAGCAAATAGTATTATAGATAATCTTTTCATTTTTTTGCTATTTAATATGCCTATTAATTACCCAGTGGCTGGGCGTTAAAGAATAGCCGGTGGTAACCATTTAGTACATGGACAATACCTGTTTTAGTAATGATACCTGATGTTTGTACGTCGGTAGATAAATCCTTTTGGTCATTAGGTATGGCACTCGGGTTTGCTTCCTGGTCGTCGCGTGTGCCGCGCACCTTGGTGTAGGTTACGTAATCTACGTGGTCAAGGTAAGCGTTGTACTCAAATGTGCGTCTGAATTTAATCAGGTATTGCACGTTGGGAATAGGCCCAAGCAAACTATTGTATAACTGACCGCTAAGGGTGATTTGATCACGGTTGATTTTACCCTGAAACATGTAGGTTTTAAGCGAGTCGCTCAACTCCTGCGCCGGAATATCTTTAATACCAAAATTAAAGTTCTCGTTTTTGGTTTTTATAGCTATCTGGTTCTTTTTAGCCGCTACATAGGGTACGATGCTATAATTGGTACTCACAAAAAAAGTAATGTTGCTGTTTACCACGTCCTTCAAACCGGCGCGGTCAATCACTTTTACCAGCGAGTCAAACTGCCGGTTCGACTTCAGGTAATCATAAGTAGTCATATCTACATAAGGATTACTTGTACCACCGTCGTTTTTATAACTATCTTTTTTACATCCGCTGAAAGCTATAATTGATGTCAATAAAGCGGTCAACAGGATTATCGTTTTGTTATTCATTTTTTCTCTTTGTAAATTAATTCTGATGAATTAGTTAATAAAGGACTTAAATTTAGACTTTGCCCAACCAGTAAGTGGTTTGCTTAAGCAACGGGTTCTGTCTGAAAAGAGCAGGGTCAACCGGCCAGTAAAAACCTTCTTGCCTAAACCTGCTTGGTGATAGCCAGTCTATTACATCGCCGTAACGGCGGGTGCGTAGTAAATCATAATACAAATGCCCTTCCAGGTACATTTCGCGGCCACGCTCTATGATGTACTGACCCATTACGTCACTTGCTGACGCACTTGAGCTTACCAGTGTAGGATTAACATTATGTCTTCTTCTTGATGCGTTAATGATATCGCGGGCAGTTGCTACATCTCCTTTGTATAATGCAATTTCAGCTTTAAGCAATATCATATCGCTCAAGCGGAATATGATCATGTTATTACTCAGGTAAGCATCCAGTTTTTGAGCAGGGTTACGGTAAACAACGTTTGCATATTTAAGGCAAATCGGTCTCTCCGGATTACTTTTATCAAAGTTCTTTTTATACCTTACGTCTAAAGAGTCGTTGTTGCTAAAGCTTTGTGACAGGTAGCGCGGAGCAGTATAAAATCTTGGATTAGTACCAAAATTGTTAGCATAGGTGTTATTTAAAAAATACAATCCTATACCAGCAGCAGATCCTTCGAGTGTGTTTTCACTCATGTTTACCTCAAAAATACTTTCTGAAGAGCGGCCTATAAAAATGTTTTTATAGTTAACGGTGTCTGTTAAGGTGTAGCCGCCTTTAGCTATCAGTGTATTAATTGTGGTATCGGCACTGTTCACATCTGTCAGGTTTGGCGCATCACTCGCTACGTTAGACATGGTTGCCCTCCATAAATATAAATGTGCTAATAATGCGTAAGCTGAACCTTTATTAGCCATTACATGTGCATCCCCGGCATCGGTGTAACCCCATTTAAGCATGTTGATGGCGTTACGGCAATCGGTTTCAATTTGCTTCATTACGTCTGCCTTCGGGCTTCTTGCTAATTGAGGCGCAGTGATAGGGTCATCATATGCAGTGGTTACTAAGGGCACATCTCCCCAAACGCGGGTCATCATAAAATAGCTTAATGCGCGTATAAACAGTGCCTGGCCTACAATATTATTGCGAAACGCAGTTGGATCATCCACATCTTTTAATTGCGAATCAGTCATTTTCGATACGTTCGCAATGACAACGTTCGACATAGCTATGGCTTTGTAATACAAGGTATAGTTAGCCAGCGAGTTAAGGTTGTATTGAAAAGTGAAATCTCCGGTTTGTATCGTCTCTAAGCCATCACCTGTATACTGAATGGTGAAGTAGTTTTTAGCAATGGCATCACCGTACATGTAGTAGCGAATGTACTTATCGGTCATTGCAGTTCTGAGTAAACCATAGTTGCCCGCAATGGCGCTGCGTGCATTAGCAGCAGTTTGCCAGAATGCCTCCTGATAAGTGGAGTTTTTAGGCTCTTGCTCAAGTAGTTTTTTACAAGAGAATAAGCTTGATACCGCCACAAGTATAAAGCTTGTCAGAATATATTGATTAATCTTTTTCATGTAATGTTTTTTATCTTCAGTTGAAGTCATTTTCTCTAAATCGTACAACTATTAATTACAACTGCAGCTCAAGGCCTATCGTGTATTTTCTAGGAATTGGGTAACCTGCACCGTTATATTCGCCGTAAGGGTTCACAGCCTCAGCATCCGGTAATCTTTTTGATTGCTGGAAGATGTATACGTTGTCGGCAATACCAAATACTCTCAGTTTGTTTATTTTGAGTTTTCTTAACACGTTAGGTGAAAATGTATAACCTAAGTTAACGCTTTTTATGCGGAGGTATCCACCCTTTTCGAGGAAAAACGTTTGAGCGCCAGTGTAATAGTAGCGATAAGTGCCCAAATCGTATTTAGCATATTGTGCGTTGTCGCCCGGGTTTTTCCAGATGTTTATTTTGCTTAGGTCAGGGGTTGAGGTGCCGGCAAAATTATATATCGCATTTGCGTCTGTTGAGTTAGAGAAACGATCGGACTCAAACAGGTTCAATATATCTCTGTCAAACGTGAACGTACAGAAAACGCCTAATGTCCAGTTTTTGTAAGTGAAGTTGTTGGTCCAGCCGCCGGTGTATTTAGGGTTCGGGTCGCCCGTCGGTTTTTTATCCGGGTTGATGCCGTCGTTAAAAATATCGATAAACCCATCACCATCTAAGTCGGCCAGGTAAAAATCACCTGCCTGGTAAGTTCCATTACTGTTTCTATATAACTCACCGGTGTAAGGATTAACCGGGATATCGCTGGTTTTTGAAAAAACGCCCCTGGTTTGATATAAATAGAAAGCGTTAATAGGGCTACCGATAGACAAGATGTGAGATTTGTCAAAACGGTCGCCGTTCATAACCAGATCCCTGCCACCGTTAGGGAGGCTCATAATCTGGTTTTTGTTGTATGATACGTTTAACCGGGTAAACCAGCGGAACTTGCCTTCGAACGGATTTGCTGAAACCGATAACTCGGCACCTGCGTTACGCACACCAATAGAGTTGGTAAGGGCAAAGTCGTAACCAGTGGTAACCGGCAGGTTTACGCTGAAAAGCTGTAAAGATGATTGCTTGTTATATACATCAAACTGGAAAGCATACTTGCCGTTTTTAATCTCTATGTCAGTACCGATATTCCATTGCATAGAGCGTTCCCAGCTCAAACCCTTTTGGGCTGCACCATTAACAAAGTTCGGCGTAATTGCGCTTACACCATTATAGGTAGTTGCGCCAGGGTTAATGATGTTATTGTTGTTATCCCTTAGCTGATAATTACCATTAAACGGAACGGAGTTGACATTGTAAAGGTTGTATTGTAGATAGTTAGACGGAGGCAGGCTACCTGATGTACCTAAGCTGGCTCTAAGTTTTAATAGCGTAAAAGGATTGTTAGTCATGTCCTTCATGAACTTTTCCTCAGAAAGCAACCATCCTACTGACGCAGATGGGAAGAAGCCCCATTTATTATTGGTACCAAAACGAGATGAACCGTCGGTACGTGCACTGGCAGAAATCAGATATCGGCCCTCATAATCATAGCTTAAGCGAGCGTAGTAAGAAAGTAAGCCATAAGCCTGATAATCAGAGGAGCCTGAGTTTTTTGCCTGCTGGAACCCTTGCACCACCTGTATGTTATCAGAAGCGCCATTATAACCGTACGCCGAGGTAAATTGATATTGGTTGTACAATATATCCTGGCCTGCAACCGCACTAACATTGTGCTTGCCAAACTGGTTATTGTAGTTTATAAAGTTTGAGATAGAAATATTAACACCATTATCTGCAAAACTGTATGATGAGTTTCCCTGCCCGTTATTAAGCAATGTACTTCTGCTTAAATCGCGGCGCGAGGTGTTTAAAAGATACGAGCTTTGTGAGTTAAGCGTCAGGTGCTTATTAACGTTATAAGCTAAGTTAAGGTTCATGGTAAGCTGGTTGCTTACGTTACGGTCAAGGTTTTGATCGTAACCACCCAGGTAATATGCTCTTTTATCATCGTCAAGCGTTAAAAGAGATGATGGCATGTTGCCCGCACCCAGACTGATAGGGCTGCTATTATCACCATTGCCACGGGCCCGGTCTGAGCGCGAGAATGCAAAAAGCGGGTTGATCATCAGCTTTTTGTTTAAGGCCCAACTGGTTAAATTTAAACGTGTTGAAAGGCGTTTAAAGCCTGTAGCTTTAATAATACCATCCTCGTTATAATAACCGCCGCTAAAGCGATACATAGTACCCTCGGAGCTACCGCCGCTTACGCTTAAGTCACCGTTATAAATTCTGCCGGTTCTGTAAAATAAATCCTGCCAGTCGGTATTGCCATTAAATGCGGAGTTTAAACTGTCGGTTAAGATGTAAGGTAGCTGCGTTTTTTGGTCATAAGTTAACTGCCGGTTTAATACATCCATTTTTTGCCTGCGTTCAGTAGTACCCAAAGTAACATCGCGTAGTTGGGGCCGCTGTGTTATACCGCTGTAGGCATTAAAGAAAATGCGTGGCTCGCCGCTTAACCCTTTTTTAGTGGTGATTAAGATAACGCCGTTAGCTGCGCGTGACCCGTAAATAGCTGCCGCCGAAGCATCTTTTAAAACGTCAACTGATTCGATATCAACCGGGTTAATGCCTGCAAGATAATTAGTACCGGTACCTGCGCCAGGACCAACATATTCTTCGTTAGGCTGTGGCACACCGTCAACTACATAAAGCGGGGTGTTAACTACGTTGTAAACGTCATAACCACGGCTTACCAAAGAGCTACCACGTACAGATACGGTTGGAGCTACACCGGGTTGTCCGCTAAAATTTTGCACGTTAACACCTGATACGCGTCCTTGCAGTAACTGATCAAAGCTGGCTGCCGGTAAGTCAGCCAATTCTTTGGCAGAAACGCTGGAGATAGCCGCCGTAGTTTTCTTTCTGGTAATTTTTTGATAACCAATTAAAACTACATCTTTCAGGCCGGTAACGTCATCCTGCAAGGTGAAGGTTAATACCGCACGGCCCGAAACAGGTAGCGATTGGCTGGTAAAGCCAATCATGGTAGCTGTCAACGTTGATTTGTCTGACGAAACTGTAATTGAGAACTTACCCTGTGCATTGGTAACTGTTCCGTTTTTGGTGCCTTTTTCCACAACGGAAACGCCGGGTAAAGGAGCGTTAGATTTGTCTACCACAGTACCTGAAATTTTAGACTGCGCCAGCGAAAGCTTGGGAATGCTTGCGAGCAGAATTAAAATAATCAGGGGGTAGTAATAATTAGTAAAGGTTTGCTTCATAAAATATTACGTTTTGTTTGTAACAATTTTATGATTCCTTAATAACTTTTTTCAGCAGTAAATTATCACATATTAATTGAATATTAATCAATTAAAATCAAATAGGAATGTTTTGTTATGGCAAAAGAAATTATATTTCTTGTTTGTTATTGTTGACGCAATAAATTACCATGAATTTGTCAAGTCGCATTATAACTTGTTGTGATGGATATTGAGGCCATAATATTTATCTGTATAGGTGTGATTAACAAAATTTTTGACACATGAAAAATCAATATGCTTATATTATAGACACAATGAGCAAGACATTTCTCGCCGGCAGGGATATCACAAATGGGTGGATGAAGTGGTGTAGTAAGCAGTCTCGTGATTTGAGTTGCTGATGACTAAAAAAGCGCTGTAATTGATAATTACAGCGCTTTTGATTTTACTAGATATCTTACTGGCGGAGAGGGAGGGATTCGAACCCTCGATACGCTTTTGACGTATACACACTTTCCAGGCGTGCTCTTTCGACCACTCAGACACCTCTCCGAAAAAATGTTTGCAAATGTAATGTTCTGAGTGGGTATAAGCAACAAAAAAGCGAAGCCCTTTTTTAAAGGCTTCGCAAGCAAAACTTCAACTAAATACAACCCTCATGAAAACCTGCAACCTATCAGGTAAACACATTAATATGACTGCCTTACCTCCGTAAGGTTTAAATGCTCTCAAAATAATCTGTTTAAACAGTCTCTTAAATTATTTTAGCTATGTTTGCGGCTGCACATCCGGGAGGTTGTGTATTGTATAAAACAGGTTGCCCCTTAATGCTGAACCTCAACGAGATAAAAAGACCTATTGCTGCCGAAATTGATGTTTTTGAGGAAAAGTTCAAGGCATCAATGCAAAGCTCTGTACCGCTGCTTGACCGTATTACACACTATATTGTAAAGCGTAAGGGAAAGCAAATCAGGCCCATGTTTGTGTTTTTTGCGGCCAGTTTGTGCGGTGGTATCAACGAGTCTACTTACCGGGGCGCTGCTTTGGTAGAACTGGTGCATACGGCCTCACTGGTGCACGACGATGTGGTTGATAATTCTTATCAACGCCGTGGGTTTTTCTCCATCAATGCCTTATGGAAAAACAAAATTGCCGTTTTGGTAGGCGATTTTTTGCTTACCAAAGGCATGCTGCTTTCGTTAGACCATAATGATTTTGACCTGCTTAAAATACTCTCTAACGCCGTAAAGCAAATGAGCGAAGGCGAACTTTTGCAGGTTGAAAAGGCGCGCAAAACCAATACTGACGAAAGTGTTTATTATGAGGTGATACGCCAGAAAACGGCTTCTTTAATTGCTTCCTGCTGCGCCTGCGGGGCATCATCTGCCGGTGCCGATGCCGAGACCATCGAGAAGATGCGCCTGTTTGGCGAAAAGATTGGCATTGCGTTTCAGATTAAAGATGATATGTTTGATTTTGGAACCGATGATGTAGGTAAACCTTTAGGTATTGATATCAAGGAAAAGAAAATTACCCTGCCGCTCATTTACGCGCTTAACAACAGCAAATCGGGCGATAAAAAGCGTATCATCAGCCTGGTGAAAAATCATAACGACGACCCGGAAAAAATAGCCGAAATTATTCGTTTTGTACAACAAAATGGCGGCCTTACCTATGCCGAAAGCCAGATGCAAAAATTTCAGAATGAGGCTTTTGATATCCTGAACACCTTTCCGCCTGGTGATGCCCGTACCGGTTTAGAGCAACTGGTAAGGTATACTACCGAGCGGAAGAAATAGGTTTTTGAGTATAGAATCAAGAATATAGAATCAAGAGATAAGAGCCAAGTTCTTTACTATTTTGATTTTCTTTATCTATCAATAATTATATACTGTTACGATTCTTTAGGAGCGTTTTGTTCGTTACGGAAAGTGTCTTTGGTGCTGATGTTGGCGAGTTTTACGGGTTTGCCGCTTTTGGCCGACTCGTAAATGGCTTCCATAATTTTCTGGTCTTGCAAGCCTTCTTCGCCCGGGGTATAGGGCTCTTTGTTTTCCATAATACATTGGGCAAAGTGGTCCATCTCCAAAGCAAACTGCTGCTTCTCGCCTAAAATAATATTCTGTTTTATTTCTTGCTTACCCTGAGCCTGCGAGGCTTCAATTTTTAAACCGTTGTAGTTAAAGGCCGGGTCCATGCCAAACCAGCCACCGTTTTCGGCGTAGCAGCGGTAGTGCTTGGAATCGTGCACGCTATAGGCCGTCGTGTTGTTAGCAATCGTTCCGCTCGGGAAAAACATTTGCCACATCACTTTATCTTCTACTTCTTTAAAGCGTGGGTCGTTAGCATCGGTATGCTCCACGGCCGATACCATGTAAGGTTCTTCGCCCGTTAAAAAGCGATTGGTATTGATACAGTACAGGCCAATATCAGGCAGCGATCCACCGCCGGCCAGTGCCTTTTTCAGTCGCCATTGGTTAGGGTCTCCGATGTTCTGTACGTTAACCGAATTAATTACTTTTACCTGGCCAAAGTGCTTATAGCGTGTCCATTGCATCATCAAACGGTTATTAGGCTCGTATTGTATGCGGTAGGCAATCATCAGCTTTTTGCCGGCCTTTTTACAGGCATCAATCATGTTTTGAGCTTCCTTGCTCGAGTTAGCCATGGGTTTTTCGCATAACACGTGCTTACCGGCTTTGGCTGCCCGTATGGTAAATTCTTCGTGCATACTGTTAGGTAGCACAATATATACGGCGTCAATCTCCGGGTTGTTTTTTATCTGGTCAAAGTTTTGGTAGTTATAGATGTTTTTTTCAGGAATGCCATGTTGGGCAGCTACTTTCTTGGCTTTAGCCGCATCGCCGCTAACCAGTGCGACTGGCTTGCTGTATTTGCATGAACCAAAAGCTGGCATAATTTGGCCCATGGTAAGTTCGCCAATGCCTACAATGGCAAAGCCAATACGTTCTTTAGGAGGCACCATAGTGGCGCCAGTTTCTTGCTGACGCTCGGTAGGGGCATGCTGGCTGGGTACATCAACCCGGATGGTGTCTGCCAGTGCTTTGCGTGTACCTGCGCCGCTCATGTTTTGGGCATCCGCCGTGCATGAGGCCAGCTCACCGATTATGGTAGCCGCCAGCAAGCCCTTGCCGGTATTTTCTAAAAATTCGCGGCGATTGCACCCGGATTCTATACCCATTAATGATTGCATGAGCTGGTTAATATTTTTCATGACATGCGTATTTTACTAATAGTTACTAAGTTTTCTTTATCCACAATCGGACTAAGGTAATGTTTGTTTAAACTTTGATTTGATATTGGGCTGAACAGTAATACTTAAGCCGTCGGAAACTTAAGGTATACCCTTATTGTTAGCCTGTAGAAGAAAGTGTATTGCAAGTTGTTTAATTTTACCGCATGAGCATTATTGCAGAGGGGTTAACTAAAGTATATGGCCGGCAAACGGCTGTAAACAGTATCAGCTTTAAAGCCGGCCAGGGAGTGCTTGGTTTTTTGGGGCCAAACGGTGCAGGTAAATCTACCACTATGAAAATGCTGACCGGGTTTTTACCACAAACCTCGGGCAAAGCCAATGTTTGCGGTTTTGATATTGTTACCCAGGCACTACAGGTAAAAGCTCACATTGGCTACCTGCCCGAGAGCAATCCGCTATATACCGATATGTATGTAAAGGAAGCCCTGCAGTTTATAGCCGGTATACATCAGTTGCAAAATCCTGCACAACGCATTGCCGAAGTAATTGAGCAAACCGGGTTAGGGCCTGAGCAGCACAAAAAAATAAACCAGTTATCTAAAGGGTACAGGCAACGGGTTGGTCTTGCGCAAGCTATTTTGCATAATCCCGAGGTTTTAATACTGGACGAGCCCACCTCCGGGCTCGACCCCAACCAGTTAATCGGTATCCGGCAACTCATTCGCGATTTAGGTAAAACTAAAACGGTCATACTATCCACCCACATCATGCAGGAAGTAGAAGCGACCTGCAATCGTGTTATCATCATCAATAAAGGAAATATTGTAGCTGACAATGAATTGGATACGTTAAAGGCATCGCACCAAGGCAAAAGCCTGGAGGATATTTTTATACATTTGACCAATTAATTAAAAGTATCAGCACTTAACTTAAGCTTTATTACTGATGAAAAAACAATTGCTTACAATTGTCATGGTGTTATTATGCGCCGGTGTTTTTGCTCAAAGCAAATCGTCTTCAGATGCTAAATTGAGTGTTGGGCTCGACTTTGGTTTGCCGGTTGGTAGTTTTGCCGACGGAACTACTATCGGGTTTGGTGGTAGCGGTAAAGCGGAACTCCCTGTATCGTCGGATTTTAATTTCACTTTGACAGCAGGTTATATCAGTTATTACTTTGAAGAGCCTGTCA
>CAJYSL010000040.1 GCA_913777515.1 uncultured Mucilaginibacter sp. | reverse complement strand
CTCTTTACCCGTTTTCTTCTACTTTAAATTTATTCCTTTTCCTCACTAAAACAAGGCCTACACAAACATAGGATGACGTGATTTTTTACAGATTTTTCATCTTGGCTACTGGCTCTTGTTTCTTAGTTCTTGGCTCTGTACTCTAAACTCTTGATTCCAGTCTTGGCTTCTGGCTCTTGGTTCTTGGCTCTACACTCTCTCTACCCCACCTTCGTCAGCAAACATAACCCGGTCGACCAGTTAAACGGCGTCATTACAAAATCGGTGCGGTTTTGGAGTGTTTGCTGCATTTGGTCTACATTGGGTTGGTGGCCTTGGGGCCAGTTAGGTTGGGGCAGCAAATCATCAACTAAGTAAAAGCCACCTTTTTTTACCAGCGATAGCGCCTTGTCCAAACACTCGAACTTACCCGGCCAGGCATCTGCAAAAACAAGGTCGAACAGCGGGCCTTGGTAGCTCTTTAGCCAGGCTGCGCCGTCGGCACAGATGATTGACACTTTCTCGTCATCAGCAAAAACTGATTTTGCAATTTGCTGGTAATCTGCGTTGTTATCGATGGATATGATGGTAGATTCGGCATCTGCACCGGCAGCCATCCAGCTTAGTGATAAACCTGTACCGGTACCGATGTCTAAGAAAACGCCGCCTGGTTTTGAGGCGGCTAACGACCGGATCAGGCAGCCGGTTTCGAGATCAGACGGCATACTGAATTGTATGGCCTGGCTTTGTTTAAGTATCTCGCTGTACGTTGCGGGTGGGTTTATGCTGGCGTTTAACATGTGTTTAGGTTTTACCAATAGTATGATTAATATTTTAGTCCCTAAAGCATTTTCATCATCAATAAAGGCAATCTCCAGACGATTGCCTTTGACAATCACTTTCCCCAAGGTAACTACAAAAACATTTTCAATATTTTAAAGCAGGATATTGATCAACGCAACGCCTTAATGTATACGGGTTTTTTGTGAGCGATACTCCCTTTGCTGCTGCATCAGTTTGAGTTGTTGTTGCTGATTGATATGGTCGGCGGTTAAAGGCGGCAAACTGGTGCCAGGGCTGGCCTCGGTCTGCACGGCGTAGCCCATCACATTTAAATCCTCTTTAAAATAAGCTTCGAGATCAAAAGGTTTGCCCATAATTTCGTAAATACGCCTTACGATGGCTTCGCGGCTGGGGGCGTTAAAGTTGCGGGTGGTGATGTTATTCCGCATCACGCTGTTTTCTTCCGGACGGTAAACGCCTTTGGCATGGTAATATCCCCCCTCAAAGATGCCTACAACGCCCGCATACCTGGGCCGGTTAAAATAATGCTTCCATTTAACTGTAGCCGGGTTATTACTAGTATCAACATTGGGATAAAACTGAGTAGCAAACAAAGGCCTGTCTTTTTCTCTGGCAGTTTCCACATATTCATCGGCCAACCTGGCAAACGTATGACCAACTTCATGTACAAAGGTAGACTTCATACTGCTATGAACAGAAACAATAGCCACGCCACCGCCAGAACCGCCATAGCGACTATCATTTACCAACAATACGGGTAAATTTACTTGCCAATAGGGCATCACCTTGTCGAGGTATTTTGAAACGGTATCATAATTGCCGTACTGTAACAGCCTGTCGTTTTCAGGAAAATAAGACTTGAATTTAGTTGCTGTACTTTGCGGGTCTAGCCTATCGAGGGCGCCACGCTGATTAGATATAGCGTACACCTGGTATACATTAAACACATTTTTATAGCGGTTAAATGGAGGAACTGAGAACAGGTAGTCGACCAAAGTTTTGACCTTCTGGTCATAATCGCCGCCTACAACCAGGTCTTCTTTAATAAAGCCATCGCCTAAAAAAACAATACTGGGGCCGTCGGGATTATTTTTCATCAGCACCCGCACATCGCCGTCGGCATGATACTCGGGCACGCGGTCTTTTTTACATCCTGTTACAACAACCAGGCCCAGCAAACAGGCCCAAACACAAAATCGGATATGCATTGGATAAGTTTAGTTTAAGGCTGTAAGGATACGCATTTTTTTGGACGATTAGAGCTCGCCAAGCCCCCCAGCCCCCTAAAGGGGGAGTTTTTGATTAATCGGGTGGCACAGTATGTATGGCTTGAATATAAAGACTAAGGTTGGGTAACTAATTATTTTAGATGATACCGGTTATGAGCAAGATAAAGAGCTTTTGCAGCGTAACCGGCATCATGGTATAGCGAATAAATAATTGTATTTTGGAGGCAGACTACAGACTAGCCGGCTACCTTTTTATGCCGAAATCGGCTTTGCGCAATTTGCACATCCGGCCCGAGCCGTCGGTAGCATGAAACACGATGCCTTCGAGATTTTGTTCTTCTAAAAATTGTTTCAGGCTGTCAAATGTCATGGTTTGGGTGTCGATGTCCAGCTTAGCGTCGCCGTGCTTTACCAGTACATGGGCCTCAAAACTTTCGGGATTGCTTTGCACTTTGGGTCCGCAAAGCTCGTAAGTATCGTTGGTAACTGCGTTGTTGGCCGCCAGCTGGTCAAAAGCCTCAAACGCATAGCGGTCTTCTTTAGCGTCGCGGCTGCATTTAACCCAATGCGGATGGTGGCCGCTGATGGCGTCAGGCTCCTGGCAGGCAATAGCGCCCTCAGGGATGGCGCGGCCCTTTTTTACGTCGTAACGTTTGTAAAGCTCGCCGCCGATGATGGCCATGGCGGTACCAACAAATTTTTGCGTGGCCATGCTTTGCCCAAAAGCCCATTCGTTTTCGGAATTAACTTCGTTAATGACTCTTCCCAAATTTTCGGGATCTTTTTTAAACAAGGTCGAAATTTTCTTCATTCAGTAAGTTTAAGTGAATAGCCCCCCAACCCCCTGAAGGGGGAGCAGAAGACTTAAAAGAATTATCTTTCCCGAAAGGTAGTACTTTTTAGGGCTAAACGGGCAATTCTGTAAATTCTGATTCTAAATTTCTTTAAACACTGCCCTAGAAATCAAAAACTCCCCCTTATAGGGGGCTGGGGGGTAAAAGCGCAAAGGCCCGCTGTTGCGCCCGGGCCAGCATGGGGTTTGTGCGGTGGCGAGGTGATCGCAACAGCTAGGCCTTTTGGATACTTTGTGGCTATGACAAAGTACCTGGCCTCCGCGGCCAAGAGCGGGCCAAGTAAGTAAACAACTACTGTCTTAATTAACAATCAGCAGAAACCGTAAATGACTTAGCATGTGGGATGCCGAAATAAATTCGGCATGACTGGGCGGGAGAGAGCCAAGAACCAAGATACAAGAACCAAATACCAGGATAAAAGTTCGACCTGCTATTCGCTCATTCACTCATTCAAAATTCGCTCATTGGCTTCCATTCACTCATTCAACCAATCACTCATTGGCTTTCACTCACTAATGGACTTTCTCATCCTAACATTTGCATATCTGCTCATCAAAACTCACTCATTAGTTCCAAATCAGTGCAATCACTCTCCTCATCAGCGAAATCAGGAATCCCCTAAAATTACATCAACAAAAAAACCGGCCCTGTTTTACCAGAGCCGGCTTGCATAATCACTTAACTTTATTCAAAATCACAATCAGGGCGGAACAGACTATAAACTGCCCCGCTCTGCTTTGGTGTTGCTTACAACAAGGTAAACTCTACACGACGGTTTTTCTGACGGCCTTCGGCAGTTTTGTTTGATGCGATAGGCTGAGTTGGGCCATAACCTGTTGCTTCGATGCGTGATGCGTTGGCACCTTTTTCTACCAAGTAAGTTTTAACGGCTTCGGCACGCTCTTTTGATAAACGCATGTTCAGTTCCATCGAACCGGTGTTATCAGTGTGGCCGGCTAATTTCAAACCAAAATCTTTTTCCATCAACAGGGCCGCAACGCGGTCTAAGGTTGGGAATGATCTTTCTTTGATGGTAGCTTTACCTAATTCAAACTCCAGGTTTTTGATAGCCTCGCCTACTACACGACGGTCGGCCTCGGTGATAACTACTTTTTCGCGGATTACCGGAGTAGGTACTTTTAACGGACAGCCAGAACCATCAACTACAGTACCAGCAGGAGTACCGGCACATTTGTCAAATTTGTTAGCTACACCATCGCCATCATCATCACCCATATCGCGGGCATATTGCTCACGGTCGCGGGCAGCGTTTTGCTCAGCGGTTGATAACATTCTTCTCAGCTCAGCACTCTCGGCAGCACTTTCCTCGCGGATGGCGGCAATCGGGCTGAAGTTTTGCAATTGCGAAGTTCCGCGTTTGCCCAAGGCAAACTCTAAACCAGCGTGAGCGTATGAGAAACGGTCGTTGGTTGAAGTGCGCACACCATCAAAACGGCCGGTTTTCATGAAGTATACGGTGTAACCTAAATCAAGATTAACAAACTTGGCCAAACCAAATTTAAAACCTGCACCCACCGGTACAAACCAGTTGCGGCGGTAACCTTGTCCATCAGCACCCGGTACGTTGTTTACTGCCGGACTAAACGACATATAACCAGCACCACCGGTTAAGTATGGCGACAAGATGTTACGTTTTTGATTTAAGCTTAAGTTAGCTACGGTAAAGTTACCGCTTAACGAAGCCGACCACTCAATTTTAGTACGGAAATCGCTGTTGTTTTGTGCAGCGCTACCGGTTGGCAACTGGTTTGAGCGGAAACCTTTTACGCGGCCACCCAAAAAGTCGGCCTGGATACCAAAGCCAGGTACGATTTGCTTTTTGATGTAACCCCCGTAACCCCAACGCTCTTGCGGTGTAGCAAAATCGCCGTTGCTTGGGCCGTTAAACGGTGTGTAATGAGTTAACATACCGCCGTTAAGTCCGATAGACCAGGTGCGGAAGCTGCGTTTATCAAAACGTTTACTGGTGTCGGAATACATACTCTGCGCTGAGGCGGCAGTTGCCAGGCCCGCCACTCCTAAGGTGAGAGCCAATTTGGTAAAGTTAATTTTCATAATAGATAGAGTTTTCATAAATCACACTCCATTAAGCACAAACCCCGAAAATGGTTTTGCAAAAATTATCCACATCATATAAAATGACCGATAAAACCCCCAAAACAGCCCAAAAACACCATTTTTACAACCTGAGGGTGTAACTTTTTTGTGACGAATTGAGGCTAATGAGTGAGTTTTGAATTTGCATATGTGCGGATTTGCAGGTGTGCAGATGGGGATAATGAGTGAGTGAAAGCCAATGAGTGGATGATAGATTGAGTGAACGAGTGAGTTGGCAGGCTGACCTTTTTTTCTTAGTTCGTGGTTCTCCCCGTCGCGTCATGGAGAGGATACGAAGCCATCTCTTTGAGCTGAGCCAGCATTTAGACTTGCCACTTGATAGGCTTAGTGTAATGAAAGCTTGTGTGCATTGAATTAAAGCTTGTAGTTGTTTACTTACTTCGTCCGCTCTTGGCCGCGGAGGCCAGGTACTTTGTCATAGCCACAAAGTACCCAAAAGGCCTAGCTGTTGCGATCACCTCACCGCCGCACATGCCCCACGCTGGCCCGGGCGCAACAGCGGGCCTTTGCGCTTGCGATGAGCGACAAACCTAATGCAAATCATCCCTCCCTCGGGAGGACAGGAAGGAGTTTAACTTGCTATGTATTTAGTTAGAATCAGAATTTACAGAATTATTGAATCTTCAGAATTAGCCACCACAACCTAAAAAAAGTACTACCTTTCGGGGAAGATAATTCTATTAAGTCTTCTGCTCCCCCTTTAGGGGGTTGGGGGCTAACTCCCCCTGAAGGGGCTGGGGGGGTTCGGCATCCCCTTGCAATTGAGGTAAACGCACAAACCCCTTTTGCCTCAACAACACCAGGTACCAGCTACGACAGGTCTTTTTTAACAAAAAAAGCCGCTCTATTTAAAAGCGGCTTTAATAAAATCATCAATTTTTAATAATTACTAAACCCTATCTGCATGCCGTAAGATGAATGTAAATCTACGCTGTGAAATATTTTATTAGGTGCGCCGTAATAAAAGATGTACGCAGTTTCGTGGCGGAGATTATCGCTGTAGCCGTAGGCCGACATGTCTATCTCAGTGCTTCCGTTATAGTTATCGCAGTTAACGTCTACGTCATAATACCCGTAAGGCAACTTACCCATGATATATGAGCCGGAATTAACGGTAAATACTTTGGTGATGTAGTTGTGATCGTCATCGTACCCCGAAAATGTGACTGTCCAATCGGTAGATGCCAGGTTTTGATCTAAGTAAACAGTAAACTCAGAACTGTCGGCAACGGTTTGTTTGTTGACCAGATTCGATTTTACCGCTTTGGGGATTAAAAGTGGCTTTTTGCCGTTTTCGGATCTGACCGTAAAGCTCTGCAACGAAGCTGCCACGCACAAAAATGAGATCATGATAAACGATCCCGATAATAAGGTTTTTAGTGTTTTCATAATAAGAGAATAAAATTGGTTAACCAAATCTAAACTCCGTACGAGCTTACAGCGTGTAAGATGTTTTCATGTTATGATAACATCTTAGCATCTTTTTGACCTTTAAAATTCTATATACCAGACAATTAATACCCACTATTAACTTAACTATTCTTTAATAAACTGAAGATATTTTTAGGTTATTGCCACCTCGTTATCAATTACATAATGGAATGTCAGAGTTGTTAAAATTAATTGAAATACCCCTACTTTAAACCCGCGCAAGAATATTTAAATTGGCACCAGGTGAAGTTTTAAAACGAGGATGGTTGATTACTGACGCAAGTATGTTGGGCTGGATAGTGGCAAAATATTCTCGATTATGTACGCAAGGGCACGAATAGCCCATGCTTTGACCTATACTACATACTTGTGCCCAATTATGGGCAACCCATTTAGACGTATATTTAAGTTTTGATGCAGATGGTTGATGTATTAGCAAAATATAACCTTCGTTTTTGGATATTAAATTTGCACCACCTCACACTGCCGGTGGCTACCGGCAGTGCTGTAGCAGATTTTTTGGCCACCTCCATAGACAGAGAAAGTTTGGAAGAGGTGATAGCTATTCTGGACCATCACATTAACGGCGGAGACTTTGACGTAGAAAAACAAACCGTGAAGTCAGAAATCTACATCGGCTGGATCTCCCAAAACGAAGTTCATTTTTTTGGTATTGGGGCAACAGCAAACGTACTGCAGCAATCGGTACCCTTACAGGATTTGAGAACTATAGTGCAGTTGTGGATCGAATACGTGGAAGAAGCAGGGCGGGCTGATGGGTGATGTTATGTGGAAATTTGGCTCGGTCAGCTGTAGCCGGAATAGATAGTGCTTTTGCTGACCCGACATACCCGCATTAGGTTGGGATACACATGCCGAATTGATAGATATAAATTTTATAAGATATTTACCTTATGTTATTATTTAGTGGAGCATTGGCGATTTACGTCATGGAATTTTTTGGAGCAGCAATGGCCATCGTAGGTTTTATCATTATGGTGTTGATAGCCAAAGCACTATATAACCTCTCGACCTTTAAAAAGATACAAGCAGCGGAACTGGAACTACAGGCTCTTATAGCTATAAAACTAGGCGTTAGCGAATTAGAGGTGAATGCGATACTTCGCCGTGCGAAGATTTAATTAGGACACTGGGTATTACATTTTACTGGCTAGTATGAAGACCCTGGTGGCGGGTGGGCTAATTCTGACTTGATAAAAGGGCACGAGTAGGTAGCGCTTTGATCTACGCGACATACTCCCGCCAGTGAGTGGGTAATTAACTATTCAAATAAGTTTAATTTAACCTATTTAGTAAATTAACTAAGTAAGTGTAAAATCAAAAATATGGGAGTGGCGTTCTCCAAACGTAGTTAGGTCATTGAAAAATCTATTTCTATTGAAATTTTCAAACTCGTCATTCCCCATAAGAAATAAACAAAATCTAATAAATTCACTTGGATGAGGAAACCTATTTAAGCTAAACCTCAATTCCTCTGATCTATAGCCAAAATGAATGTGGAAAGAATTGTGATAATAATGTTTCCAATTATTTTTATCCATATCAAATCTCATATATGTCATAAGCAAATCGGGATGAGGTAGGAAACTCAACGATCCTTTACTGACACCATTTTCTAATTCTTGATAAAATATTTGCAGTAAAATATTTTCTCCCAAAGCTATACTGTACTGTAAATTATCGGCAACCCAAGCATAATATTCTTCGTAAGAGTAAAAGGATTGTTTAGTTTGATAATTATACCATGTCAATGTCTTTTTGTCTGGCGATATTGCATAGAGAGGGTTTGACATACTCCACTTCTCAAAATTGCTTTTATAGAAAATATCCAAATTATGATGCAACGCTCTTATCGTACTCATAAGTTAAATTTTTTTCTTAAAGCTTCGCGCTCCTCATCAGTCAACTGTACGGCTTCGTCATCAGCAGCTAACAGCTCTTTGATAGCCTGACTACTACGTTGTTTGACTTGCAACCTGCGAGCATGTTCTTCTTGACTTAATTTTCTTTCAACTTTTAACGGATCAGGAAACTTAAATTTAAACATTGGTATATTGCTCATCGTTTCATCTATTTCCGCAACAGCTCGATCCATCGCTTCTTGAATCCCAGTAATAGTGCACCATCCTTTTGAACGACTTATTGACGTAAAAGCTCTGTTACGTGCAGTGACAAAATCAACAAAATCATATAAGAAGTCAAACGCCATAACGTAGACAATGAAGGCCTCATTACCTTTAGCCTTGTAAACAGTTGATAAGGTCACAAATCCTTTCTCACCAAATTTATCACGGTCAATTCCTCCAACTCCAGGAATTATACTTGGAATACCTTTGTTGAATAACTTATTTTGAAGTGGTATAAAATACTTCTCAATCAAGCTTTGGTTGATTGAGATCACCAGGATATTTTCCGGCTCAACACCTTCATTTTTAATATCATTTACTATTGAGTTCGAAATCCAACTGATCTCCTCTTCCCTCGACTTAAAACTTTTGTATTCAAGTGATTTACGATTTCCAGAGTATAATTCGTAAGCCAAACTTAAACTGTTAGCTTTAGGTCGTTCTATTACTATGTTTTCGTCGGGATGAGTGAATTCTCCTTCCAAAACGTTATATCCTATAGCTCTCCAAACCTCTCTACTATCTATAATCTGCATATAACCATCTCTGTTATAAATTCCAAGACCAATACTATGAGCAGTCATAAGAACTTCTAGAGGATTCCTATAAGATTTATAAAGGACGAAATCCATTTCAATTCCACCTTCGTAAACACCTGATGTAAAATCAACAACTTTGCTACCATCTGGCTCTAATCCAAATAATTCGCCAGTATCTAAAATTGATAATTTGTTCAGGGATTGTAACTCATCATATGCAAAAATGATCCTTTTCGGTGCATAAGTTAATCGATAGATTAATTGAAAGAAACTTGGAGGAAAGTCCTGAGCCTCATCCATCAAAACAAAATCATATTCTTCCGAAATTTTATAAGCTAATGCCTTTTCGCAAACGTAACCTAAAGTACCGTTTTGACTATTTATAACATAAGGTAGCGGGGAAATTGAATTTCTTAAACAAGTTCTAGAGTAAACACCCTCTTTTGCCTTTCCTCCCCAGGAATGCATTATCAATAAGTTACTCCAGTTCGGATCCTTCTCTTCGTTTTCGCGATAAAATTTCGTTATTAAGTCCCTTATTTGATTATATAGACTTTGAGTATGAAAGGTATATAATATCTTTTTATCAGGATATCTGCTATGCAAGAACGCGGCCTTCATAGTCAAAATAATTGTTTTACCAGTCCCAGCCATTCCTCTGATCCTCTGTGGACCGTCTGGTATTTGGACTGCAGCGGCATGTTGTTGCTTATCTAAATAAGCAATCTTCGTATCAATCAATTTAATCGCTTCACCGATCACCGATGATTTGGCTCCTTCAATTAACCTTTTGTAATCATTCAATCGTCCGGCTCCCTGCGTCACCGATAGAAACAATTTTTTTGTCTGACTATCAAAGAAATTAGCCTTTTGAGGCCAGTAACTATCATAAGGACTACTAAGCTCATCAGCAAACTTACAATGTTCTACAATATCGTATTCTTTAAACTTTCTTAAAAAATCACTTCTTTTAATTAAAGGAAACACTACAAAATAGTTGATCTTAATTTTTCCTCTTAATGGGCGAAACTTATCATATTTCGATTTTAGATTTACAACATAGTCCTCTAATTTTAAAACGGGAGAGTCAACAATCGAATTTCTAACAACCCACTCATAATCTCGCAGTTCTGCTATATCATCAAGCTTCAAAAAAGATTGAAAGTTTAACAAACAAACACCATACTCCAAATCTGCAATTGCTAAATCAGGAATATCGGAATTAAGCCCACCGGCAATCGGATATTTGTAATAACAATAGCCATCCCTTCTTTGAGCAATTAATTTAAAGTTCTCAAAAGTATTATTTACTCCTTCATTCTGCCTAATATCGCTTGATGTTACAATAAATTCCATTATCCTTATTCAGTGATTAACGTCTAATAATTAAATATACCCAAGAATTTAACATAGTTAATTACAGTAAAAATAACTTGTTTAAATCATTAATTAGCAAAATACTGACTAAATACAAATTTTAGTAATAGCCCTCCAACTGGCGCGAGTATGTAGCGTTGGCTTGTGGGCAAGCTACTCATGACTTAAACGCTTGGGTGCAAGTAGCCCATAGGAAACCTTACACTTCACACGCTTATAAAAAACCATAAACTCTACCAACCTAATGAAACCATAAACCTCCCCAATCCATCTACCACCTCACACCGAAACTAAATACACAAGCAAACATCCATTACACTACCTTTACCCCCTATTCAACTCAATAACCAATACCCCCATGCAACTCAAATATACCGGCAAATTATACCTGGAAGTGGATGGCGAAAAAACCGTTGGGCCCGGGCGTGTGGAGCTGTTGGAAAAAATACGCGAGCATGGGTCCATCCGCAAGGCGGCGCAGGAGATGAATATGTCGTACCGGCAGGCCTGGCAGGCTATCGACCATCTAAACAATCGGTTTACCGAACCGTTAGTGGTAATTAACCGTGGTGGAGCCGGCGGTGGCAAGGCGGTAGTTACTGCTAAAGGCGAACTGGTGATCAGCGAGTTTCGGGATTTTCATGCCCGGTTTAAACAATTTTTACAGGAGGAATCTGACCGGCTTAAACGGCTGGGCTAAACTTTTGTCCGGCGTTATTCACCAAAAGGAATAACGAATAATTAACAGCATTTGAGGAATATCGAGCCTATGAAATTTAATATTTACCTGTTTACGCTTTTAACCTTTTGCGCTGTTAACGCTGTGGGGCAAAAAAGGCCAGTCAAGGATAGCGTGACCCTGCGGGATTCGTCCGGGCTGGCGCTGCAAGAGGTAGTGGTATCGGCTTCGCGCACGGCCGAAAGTATTTTAAAATCGCCGGTCAGCATCGAAAACGTCACCACCAAATATTTTAAGGCCAGCGCAGCGCCCTCCTTTTTTGATGCGCTCGAAAATGTGAAAGGCGTGCAGATGCTTACCCCCAGTCTAGGCTTTAAAATTATCAACACCCGGGGGTTTGCCAACACCACCAATGTGCGCTTTACCCAGCTGGTAGACGGTATTGACAACCAGGCACCCCATATTGGCGCCCCTATTGGTAATGCTATGGGGCCGAGCGATTTGGATATCGAAAGTGTGGAAATCATCCCCGGCACCACCTCCGCCCTGTACGGCTTAAACGCCGTGAACGGACTGGCCAATTTCATTACCCGCAACCCGTTTACCAGTACAGGCATCACCCTGCAGCAAAAAACCGGCGTTAACCACGTGGGCAATAACCAGGTGAGTGCCAAACTATTTTCGGAAACCAACTTCAGGATAGCCGAAAAACTGTCGGAACGCTTTGCTTTTAAAATTAATGCCACCTACACCAAGGGTTACGACTGGGTTGCCAATAACCCAACCGACCTGAACCCAAACGCCAATACAGGCGTTGGCCTGACGGGCGGCACCACCAACCCCGCCTACGACCCGGTGAACGGCTATGGCAACGAATCATCAAACCGGCGCACCATTACCCTACAAGGCCGCCGGTATGTTGTTGCCCGGACGGGGTACGACGAAAAGGATGTGACGGATTATAACATTCAAAACATCAAGGCAGACGTTGGCCTGTATTACAAGCTGAGCGCTAAAACCATGCTGAGCTATACCTACCGCTTTGCCGATTTGGACAATGTTTACCAGCGTGCCAACCGTTTTGCGCTCAAAGATTATGTATTGCAGCAGCATGCCGTAGAGGTTAAAAACGATATTTTCCAGGCCAGGGCGTTCGTCACCAGCGAAAATACGGGCAAGTCGTACAATCTGCGGTCGGCGGCCGAAAATATGGACCGCCGGTTTAAGTCGGACGATGCCTGGTATGCCGACTATACCAATGCCTTTAACACTGCCATCAGCACGCCCGGAACCACCACACTGCAGGCGCTGGGCCAGGCACGACTAACTGCCGACCGCGGCCGGTTCCAACCCGGTACTGCCGCCTTTAGCAATACCCTCAACCAGCTTGCCGATATTAATAACTGGGACCAGGGAGCTGCGCTGCGGGTAAAAGATGATTTGGTGCATGCCGAAGCCCAGGTGGATGTGAGCCAGGCCATTGGGGCCGGTTTTACCCAGCGTACGGGCTTAGAGATTTTGGCCGGGGCAGATTACCAGGCGTACATCATTCAGCCCGACGGCAACTATTTTGTAAACCCCGAGGGCACCGACCCCGGTAAAACCTTTGCTTACGGCAAAACAGGCGGGTTTGTACAGGCCGGTAAATATTTGCTGGGTAACCGGCTAAAGCTGACCGCCACCTTGCGCGCCGACAAAAACGACTACTTTCTGGTGAAATACAACCCACGGTTTACGGCCGTGTTTACGCCAGACGACCATCAGAGCATACGGATGTCGTACCAGAGCGGGTCGCGGTTTCCGAGTATTTTTGAGGCTTACTCCAACGTTAACAGCGGCGGCGTGAGGCGGGTTGGCGGCTTGCGGGTCATGTCGAGCGGGGTGTTCGAAAATGCCTATCTGCGCAGTTCTATCGACCGTTTCCAAGCCGCCGTAACCAACGATTTTAACACTGGCGGCCTCACCACCGCGCAGGCCATTGAGCGCGAAAAAGGCTTACTGGTTAAAAACTATTACAGCTACCTGCAACCCGAACATATCAAATCCCTGGAGTTGGGTTACAAGGGCATTTTTTTAGCGCGCACCCTGCGGATAGATGCCGACGTATATTATAATCAATACAAAAACTTTATTGCCCAGATTGAAATGAACGTGCCCCAAACCCCAAAGGCCGACTCTATCCCCTATTACCTCAACAACCGTAACCAGCAAAACCGTTACCGCATTTATACCAACTCGCGCAGCGTGGTGTACAACTACGGCGGCAGCCTGGGGCTTAGCTACCTGTTTTTAAGCCGGTACACCCTGGGCGGCAACGTGGCCTACGCCAAACTAAGCCGTACCGATAATGCCGACGGCTTTGAGGACGGTTTTAACACCCCCAACTGGCTCACCAACGTATCCTTCGGCGGCCAACACGTCATCAGCAGCCTAAGCTTCAATATTACCTACAAACACCAAAGCAGTTTTTACTGGCAATCGTTCCTGGTAAACGGTCAGGTAAAAGCCTACGGCAACGTGGATGCCCAAGCCAATTACGATGTACTGAAACAACACCTCAACCTCAAACTCGGCGCCACCAACCTGCTAAACCGCTACTACAACTCCTTTCTGGGCGGACCAGCCATTGGTGGTTTGTATTACTTGACGGTTACTTATAGGATTTAGGGGGGGTGGGGTTTTTGGTTGCGTGGGGCTGGTGTGGGAGTGGCTACTCCTGGCTTGTGAGCGTGGGCACGAGTAGCCAACATTTTAACCCAACCCAATCTCATTTAGCGCCAGTCTTAGTGCTTTGGGTTCTGAGCAAGGGCCTGACTTGTGCTTTCCGCTAACCATGCGCAAGATAGGCCTCAAACACTGGGCAACTACACTAAACTTGCGCTAAATAGGAGGCGAGAGCATTAAATTTATAAGCAACAGACTTAATTCAATAAAAATAAATAACAAAAATTTGTTATTTAATAAAAACGTATGTATATTGCTAATAAAATTAGTATCCATAAATAATTTCACAACCAAATCAAAACTTTATGCCTGTTAACCCAGTTTATGTAAGGGTAATTTTAGCCGAAGAGTTGAACCCTCAGTATGTCGATAATAATATTCGACTTTATCAAAATGGTAATGAAGTAGCATTTGCCTATGCAACTCCATACGACGCCTATTTCATTTTCTCCGCAGGGGATACGATATCTGCAGTGTGCAATGCTGATGTAAGCCCTACAGGCGGCGCAAATCCTTTTAAGGTTTTGCAAATACTTGAGAATGATTTAGATATTACTCAGTCAGTTAATGGATTTGGTAAATTAACTTGGGTATATCAGGATACATCCCCGGGTAATAGTTTTACATTTCCAGGTTTAGTTGCCAGAAGAGGTGTTAGTTACACCTTTCTTGCCTCATCAACGAGTAACGGCAATAATTGGTATTTCATGAATTTATTTAATGAAATAAGGGATTATTTCCCTACTGGTCCTGATAACAACTACACCATAGACGAAATTTATATTAATGGTTACACCACGGTATACCCCAATTTATCCCCCGGTAAAGCCATGACAATTCCTAACCCCAACGGGAGCATCATTCCCGCGGGCACTACCGTGAACATACATTTATCCACTCCTGATCCAAACGAGGTAGCTAACATATATCTTCTTTCAGATTATCAGTTGGATGGTGCTAATGCAGGAGTTGAACGTGTGTATGGCACTGGCTGGTACTCATTGGTATTAGACAGAGACGTTGACACCTCACAGGGAGGCATTAATATCCAGTTAGTTGCTTTGAATTAATAAAGCTTTACATTGGCGGGTGTATTAAAACACTTAGTCAATTACACGCAGTACAACACAGAAATAATAGCCCGGCTACAAACCGGGCTATTATTTCGATTTAGTACCCTATACTCTAACTTAAGTGCAAGATACTGATGGTCTTTAAATACGCCTGTCTACCGTGGGGTTAAGTTGCCATCCTTATCGAATATGGATAATCAAACCGATTATATGAATAAAGCGCAGATACTTCTAACCAGGTAAATTCGAGCCAAGGTCAGCGTGTCGATCTATTGCCCAGGTTTTAAAAGCTGACAATTGCTTAATCATTTTTACCAACATACCCCGCCGGCTCATCACAAAACCTTCTATAACCAATAATTAGATTTAACTGATAAACCAAGGCTTACCATAGCCAAAAGTAAAACTAAAATTTACTATTCATTGCCCTCGATTTTAATAAAATACTAACAACCATAAATAATTTCTAAAAAATCAAATCATGTCTTATACACCATCTGTACAAGTAATCTTAGCCGAAGAGTTAAACCCTCAGTATGTTGATAATAATATTCGGGTTTATCAAAATGGTAACGAAGTTGCCTTTGCCTATGCAACCCCATATGATTCCGAGTTCACATTCTCCGACGGAGACACCATCTCCGCAATGTGCAATGCTGATATTAGTCCCACGGGAGGCGCAAATCCATTCAAAGTATTGCAAATACTTGAGAGATACGAGTATTTTTCTGGTCGTTGTGCTGGTAAATTACTTTGGGTGTACCAAGATACATCCCCAGGCAATAATTTTACCTTCCCAGGCATCAATGCTTTGAATGACCAACAATATATATTTCTAGCCTCATCAACAAGCAATGGTACCGGTTGGTATTTTATGAATTTATTCAATACCCAATTTAGCTATGGCGACCCAAATGATAACCCCATAACTAACAAATACACTATAGACCAGGTTCTTATTAACGGTTATACTACCGTGTATCCTAACTTAGCCCCTGGCAACCATAGGGCAATTCCTAACCCTAATGGGAGCATCATTCCTGCGGGAACCACAGTAGACATACATGTTTCCACGCCTGACCCAACTACGTCTTTTGTGCAGATTGTTTTGGCTTACCAGGAAGATGGGTACTGTGAACCTTTTGTAGGCTTGGGTGGTACAGGCTGGTATTCGATTACACTAACCAGAGACGTTAATACATCAAAGGGAGGCATCAACCTCACGTTGGATAGTATGGTTTAATCTGGAGAAGAAATCATTATATCCAGTAATGTCTAAAAAAAGCCCGGCTAAAAACCGGGCTTTTTTGTATTTAAAATATTGTATTTTCCCTTAAGTTTAAGGTGCTCAATATAGCCCTCCCACCTGCCGCGAGTATGTAGCAATGGCTTTTAGCTGGCTACTCATGACTTAAGCACCTGGGCACGAGTAGCCCTTGCACTACCCCTACCCTACATACTCGCGTTAAATAATTCATCAAACCAACCCTCCACCCAAATCAAAACTCATCACCCGGACTCAACCTCTCAAAATCCGGCGCGTTAACCACCACACATTTACGGTGGGTGTCCATGTGGTAACTCCAGGTTTCGTGGTCGTTTTCGGCGGTGTTCATATCAGAGCAGCCGTAAAACCGTTGTATGGTGTACTTGATTTTTACTTTACCGGATAAGGTTGCTGCATCCCAGGTAGCATCTAGCAACTCAAAATCTTCAATCTGGGGCGCTGCGCCGGTGTGGTTGTGGTAACTCACCAGTTGGGCCAGCACTAAGGGCTTGTTGCCCTGGTTAGCCGTTTCGTCGCCCTCGCGCTTCATTACTTGTTGCAAAAAAGCCAATGCGGTTATTTGATTACCGGATAGCTTGTTAAATTCGGCTTCGGTATAATGTAATTCGAGTGCTGCCATATGGGTGTTGAAGGTAAGATTTTTTGAATGCTGATGGTGTAGTATTTTCTTACGTTCCCCGCCCTGTCATGCTGAATTTATTTCAGCATCCCATCAGACAAGTTGACCTCCATACACTCCCACACATCTTTTTGGTGCAAGTATTAGTGTTATTTTAAACATGAATAAAGTCAAATAGGTATTAATCGCAACTACAAGGCAAACCGCATGAAAATACTATTAGCCATCTTATGGATATTGATAACAAACGCTATTTCGCCTCCGAAGTTTAATGAACTCGCATTGGACATTTATGATTACAATGCTTCTATGTCTTACACATTGCATTATCATATCATTGGCAACAAGCTGATTGTTGTAAAACTAAGTGGACTACAGGGCGAGCCATCAAAAGTATTATTCCGGAAAACGTTAGCTAAACAAGCTGTTAACCAATTATCTCATTTCCTTAATTCGGCACCAACTAAACACCTGAAGGCAACCTATAAAAACCCTTTAACACAGGATGGCGACCAAAAACGATTTGTTTGGGTAACATCCGGCACCAAAAAAGTTGTTGACTTTTCTAATGTTTACAATAGCCAACTTGCGAAGCTGATTACTATTGTAAACAAATATCTTACTGATAATATTAAAATGAGTTATCCTAATAAATAGTCCCCCGCGAATTAATACTTAACTGAGTTCAGCATTATACCATGCATTCCCGCTTGCAAATCTATCACTTAGCATGTGGGATGCCGAAATGAATTCGGCACGACGGGTTGGGAGAAAAATATCGCCCCGCCCCCTCATTTAGCGCAAGTCTTAGTGCCGGGGAATTGAGCAAAGGCCAGACTCGTGCTTGTTTAATCGAAAGCACAAGTCAGGCCACCACACCAAACAGCCGCACTAAGACTAGCGCTAAATAGGGCTTTCGCTAAATAGGTAGCAAATCAAACTTCTGCTCCCCCTTTAGGGGGCCGGGGGGCTCGAGCTAGCGGGCAAATAAAATTTCTACTCCCCCTTTAGGGGGTTGGGGGGTAATTCCCTACCTTTAACTTACCCAAACACACCACGGCATGACGCACCAGGAAATACTCAAAAAGGTAAAGTGGAAGGATTTAAAAAATCTGTCGCCCAAGGAGATGCTCATCGAAAATAACCTTACCATTCCGTGGTTTGTGATTTCGATAGGGCTGGCTTACAAGGGATATTATTTATTGGCGTTGCCGTTTTCGGCTTTCTTCTTTTTGACGGGATTGCGGCAGGTGCATAACGGATTTCATAACTCTTTGGGCACCAATAGGTTTTTAACCTGGCTGTCTATGTACCTCAACAGCATGCTCATGATGGTGTCTATCCACGCGTTTAAGTTTACCCACATGCGCCACCACAAATACACTATGACCGAGCAAGACCATGAAGGCCGGTCGGCCGGCATGACCTGGTATGGCGCCATTTTGTACGGACCGGTGCACATGTTTCTCATCCATAAGGTAACGCTGCAACTGGCCAACCGCAATTACCGCCGCAACGTCATCCTCGAGATGCTGTCTATCGCGGCCATGGTATTTGCGGCCTTTTACTTTCGGCTGCATTTTGTGATGTACCACATGGCCGTAATGCTGGTGGGTGAGTTCCTGATTTCGTTTTTTGCCGTGTGGACCGTTCACCACGACACGCACGACCAGCCCGAGTTTGCCCGCACCCAGCGCGAGGGCTGGAAAAACCTCATCACCTTTGGCATGCTGTACCATCTGGAACACCACCTGTTCCCGGCCGTGCCCACCATCAAAATGCCCGAACTGGCCCGCCGCATCGACGAAGCCCTGCCGGAGTTAGAAAAGAAGAAGACGTTTTAAAGCCCCCCGGCCCCCTAAAGGGGGGGGGCTCCTAATTTTAACTTCATATAAAATCCGATGGCCGAAGAACTTTACTTTTTTAGATTTGATAAAGAAGCTGCCCGTGCAAATTTGCCGGCTTTGCTTACCGCAGCTACCGATTACCAACAGCAGATTGCCAAGTTGCCCGCGTCGCGATACGACGAGCCGGTAGTTTTTGAAAACGTACTGCTCAAAATTGATGAAAATGTAGAGCTACTATCCATCGAGGAAATGTGGAGCTTGTTTAATTGGTTTTACGAAAAAGCCGAACGTGAAAATCCGGGCAAGGACTATTTTGTACTGGTAAAACGTTGGCACGATGAGATGCGCTTTTACGGGCTTGATTTATTTGCCGAAATACCTTCGAAATCGCCTGTTCGTGCGTTTCATGCAACGACGTGGCATTATGACGTTGAAACCCTCACCGGAAAAGATGACTTGCTATCCCGTACCACGGCCGATGATTTGCGAACCTTGCTCGATTACATGATTTGTTACAGCGGCGAGGTAAATGTATACGTCAATCGTCATAAACACAACCGGGCCGACGATGATGAAGAAAATCAGGAAATACGGCAACTGATAAACGAAATTAACCAGCAACGCGGCCACTACATCCATCAACTGGCCCTGGCCGAATTTGAGGAAGACAGATTGCAGTACGACATTGCCATGCAGCTAAAACCTAAGCCAACGTCGTTTAGGCAACAGCATAATCCTATCAAAGTTATTACGCCTCATGGCCGTTTAAGGTACCTGTATAAGTTAATGGACAAAATTTGGGACGAAACTAATGTAATTTCTTACGCCAAAGAAATCAAAGAGAACCTTGGCAACTACCAGGGGCTGGTTACCCGGCTGCATTCTTTTTAAGCCGCCCGGCCCCCTAAAGGGGGAGCAGAAGTTTGAGTTGCGGAGTGGACTTTTAATTCTGTAAATTCATTAATCCAGCAAATTCCTATTCAGCCAATTACACCACGAGCCAGAAACTTACGGCAGCAAAAGCAATATGAAAAGTATTAAATGAATTACCAATCATGCTTTTTAAAGTCCTCCCTCCCGGGGAGGATTTAGGTGGGGCTTCTGCTTTAGGGGGTGGCGGGCTCAATTGTCTGTACACATAACGCTCTGCATCAAAACCTATTCATATTGACGATCGCCCAATCTCGCTCGGTTAGTGTATTGGAGCCTGGTAAAATAAAGCATTACGAAGCGAAGACAAAAATAAGATGTTTAGCTAAAACAACAGCTCAATAAAATAATGCCGGCCTCTATGTAAAAAGCGCTAACCACTTAAAAATCTTACTATCTTGCTGTTCAATACCAACCTTATGAACGCTTCCGCCACTTTGCCCGCTAATCACTGGAACACCGGTCAGCTCGTTGCCTTCCGCTTTTTTACACTGTTGTTTTTGCTGTTTATGGTATTTAATCCTAACGTGGTTGCTTTTGTGTATCCGTTTTGGCTGCTTGTAAAAATACCAGTGGGTTGGCTTACTAACTTAGCAGCGCGGTGGATATTTCATATCGCTCTCCCGCTAAACGAAAAAATGTCGGGCAGTGGCGACCGGCTCATTGATTTTCTGCATTTGTTTGTAGGGTTTGCACTATCAGTGTTGGGTACGATGGTATGGTCGGCACTTGATTGGCGAAGGCGCAATTATAACCAGGCACTGTATTGGGTAACCGTGCTGGTGCGCTATTATTTGGCCGTTACTATGTTTCAGTACGGCATGGTGAAGCTATTAAAGTGGCAGTTTCCGGATTTAACCGAACGCCACCTTAACCTTCGCTACGGCGATTCGTCGCCCATGGGATTGGCCTGGCGGTTTTTAAGTTACTCTACCGCCTATAACTACTTTATGGGCTTTGCCGAAATTAGCGGCGCTTTTTTGCTGCTCTTCAGGCGTACGGTTACGCTGGGCGCCATGCTTACCTTTTTTGTATGCTTAAACATTATGGCCATCAACTATTGTTTTGATGTGGCCGTTAAGATACTATCTACCGCGTTGGTGTTGATGAGCTTATTTTTGTTGCTACCGGATGCCCGCCCGCTTATCCGTTTTTTTATTTTAGGGCATCCTGCCGGTGCCCCTATCAAACTTAAACCAGAATTTAAACAACGGTGGGTTAACGTAACCAGCCTGGTACTTAAATGCCTGGTATTATTGCTGGTTGCCGGTATAGCCACCTCGAGCATCATTAAATTTCTGTACGCTAAACACAAAAGCGCCGACTTAAAAAAAGGCTATTACATCGTTGTGAACTATCGCGAACCCGGCCGGCCTCAAGCCCAAACTGAAATGGCCCCGTCCCGCTGGCAAAAAGTGATGGTCACGCCCGACTCGCTGAGCGTTTACATGGCCGGTGGCACACGCATAGCCTGCGCCTGCAACATTGATGCAGCAGGTAAACAACTTACTTGCTTTAAACCCAATACCAATAAAACCGACTTCACCCTTAAATATAAAACGGATAAAAACAGCGGCCTGAGCCTGAAAGGTGTTTTTATGAAGCAAAACATCATTGCCAAATTAGCCTTCCAGAGCGCCTATCACCCAGACTCTGCCCTGCTCCTCAACCGCGGCTTCCACTGGATAAACGAAGCGCCGTTTTATAGGTAAATTGGTGAATGAGTGAATAGAAGCCAATGAGTGGATTTTGAATGAGTGTATGAGTGAGTATACCCCAACGTCGTCATGGCGAGGTACGAAGCCATCTCTTTAAGCTGAGCCAGCGTTTAGGCGTACAGGTTAAGCCTGCCCGGCGTTCACTTATCCTAAAGTGATGGCTTCATACCTCGCCATGACGCGCTTTTCGGATTGCCGCAATGCGAAAAAGAAAGAGTGAAGATACCCCCCATCTGTACTCTTGATTCTATACTCTCGACTCCAAATTCCAAACCTTGGCTCCTGGTTCTTGTCTCTTGGCTCTAAAATCTGTACTCTTGGTTCTTAGCTATTGGCTCTAATACTCAACCCATGCGATACGACATTTATCTTCCGGTTTTGCGCTTGCAGCCTTATGTAAAGCATCTTGTGATTTCCGAGTCGGGCGATGAGGTGCAGACTTACCGGGTGCTGCCCGATACAGCGCTGGTGGTGGGGTTTCAGTACCGGGGCAGTTTGAGTGTTGAGCATCAGGGGCAGCAGCAACTACTACAACGCTCGGGCATTACGGGTTTGTTGCATGGCTACCGCACTTTTTGCAGTGCGCCACGTACCGGCACCGTGTTGGTTATGTTTACCGAAACCGGCGCCGCCCACTTTACCCGCCTGCCCCTGCACGAACTGTTTGAGCAAAGTACAGCTTTACTAAACTGCTTTAACACCGCCGAAATCAGCAGCTTAGAAGACCGTTTAAACACAGCCCGGCACGACCGGGAGCTATTGCGACTGGTGCAAAGCTTTTTACTGAGCCAGCTCATCGAGCGCCCGGCAGATAAGCTGGTGACTGGTGCGCTCGGCATCATCCATCAATGCAAAGGCACGGTACGTATTGTGGCGCTTGCGCAGATGCTCAATACCAGCGCCAGTCCGCTCGAAAAGCGTTTCAGAGCCATGGTGGGCGCGTCGCCAAAAAAGTTTGCCAATATTGTACGCGCCCGACACACGCTGATGGCCATCGAGCAAAACCGTTTGCCGTTGGCCGAACAACTGCTGGCCTATTACGACCAGGCCCATTTTATTAAGGATTTTAAGCAATTCAGTTCGTACACGCCCGAGCAGTACCTGGCCATGGTGCGCCGCCGAAAACAATCATAACAAAACGATTTTTTACAATCACAGCGTTGCTCTACGCTGTAGCTTTGACTTATCAAATATCAAAACCATGTTTACTTTACAACAACTTAAAGCCGCCCATGCCCGCGTAAAAACCGGCGCCGATTTTCCAATATACATTCAGGAGATTAAAGCCCTCGGATTAATTACTTACGATTACCTGGTACAAAACGGCGTTACCGTTTACCATGGTGCAGGCGGCCATACCGTAACTGCAGATGCTATTTATGACGACCTTACCATCAGCCCCACCCCATCGGCCCAAGCCCTGCAGCACGCCATCAGCATACACCAGCAAGGCCAAACCGACTTTTTAACCTTTTGCCGCCAGGCTGCCGATGCCGGGGTTGAACGCTGGGTAATTGATACCAAAAAAATGCTATGCTCCTACCTCGACCTGCAAGGCAACCTGATGGTAGCAGAGCCGATACCAATGAGTGAGTGGTGAATTATTAATTTGCAGATGCGCATACAAATCTTGGTTCTTAGCTCTTGATTCCTGGCTCTTGGTTCGTAGCTTCCTTCATCAATCTGTCATTTCGAGTACTAACGAGAAATCTTGTTACTCGTGATAGGTAACCGACCTAATCAGACGTCTGTATTCTTGATTCTTTAATCTGTATTCTCTTCCTCAGCGCGTTATGACGAGGATACGAAGCCATGACGCGCTGGGGAAAATGAGCCAAGAGCCTGGAACCAGGCATCAAAACAATCACTCACTCACCACTCATTCACTCATTGGTTTTCACTCACTCATTCACTCAATCTATCATCTACTCATTGACTTCCCAACTCGACCGACTCACGGACTAAATCCGTACCTTTGCGCCAAAGCAGCACCCGATACATGAGCACACCTCCTACTACCCCGGCCGATAAAACCAACCTGCACCCGCGCAATTTGCACCGCGGGCGGTACCCCTTTAGCGAGCTAACCAAAGCCCTACCTGCCCTGCGCCGGTACCTTACCCGCAACGAGCAGAACGAGCCGACCATTAATTTTACCGACCCGGAGGCTGTAAAGGTGCTTAACCAGGCTTTGCTAAAAAATTATTACAAAGTAACTTCGTGGGACATTCCCGAAGGCTTTTTATGTCCGCCCATACCCGGCCGGGCCGATTACCTGCATTACCTGGCCGATGTGCTGGCCGAGGGCAACAACGGCATCATCCCTACCGGCCCCGGCATCAAGGTGCTGGATGTGGGCGTAGGCGCCAACTGCATTTACCCGCTGCTGGGGCACCAAACCTACGGCTGGAACTTTGTGGGCAGCGAGACCGACTATATTGCCGCCGCCTGGGCCCAAAAAACGGTAGAAGCCAACGGGCTGGGCAAGGCCATTCAAATCCGTAAGCAAACGTCGTACAACCATATCTTCGAGGGCATCATTAAGTCTGGCGAAAAGTTCGACATTACAATGTGCAACCCGCCTTTCCATTCGTCATCGCGCGAGGTGAAAGAAAAATCGCAGCGCAAGTGGGAAAAACTGGGACAGGATACGGGCGCGGGCCTCAACTTTGGCGGCCGCAATAACGAGTTGTGGTGCGAAGGCGGCGAACCTCGCTTTTTAAACAAAATGATGAGCGAAAGCAAACAGTTTGCCGGTCAGTGCAAGTGGTTTTCGTCGCTCATCTCGCAAAAAACCACCCTGCCGGGCTGCTACAAATCGCTCGACTACCTGGGCGCCGCCGAAGTAAAAACCATCCCCATGTCGCAAGGTCAAAAAGTAAGCCGCATTTTGGTGTGGAGATGGTAAGCCAATGAGTGAATGAGTGGGTGGTGAATGAGTGAATTTTTGATGTGCAGATATGCAAATGTGCAGGTGGGGAATACGTTATTCCGTTATTGATAAAGTTGACATGCGTAAATTGTTCTCAATTTTTGCTCTTGACTCTGTATTCCTGATTCTATACTCTTGATTTCAAATCTTGGTTCCTGGCTCTTGTCTCTTGGCTCTCTCCACCCTGTCATTTCGAGTGATAACGAGAAATCTTGTTACTCGCGATGAGTGATCGGATAAGCCGTAAAATCTACATTTCGAATCCTATACTATTTATTTAAATCCCGGTTCTAAAATCTTCGCATGTCATCTCACCAAAAACGTTTACTCATCTTGGCAAGTGTTGCAATAATGGCGCTCCTTGCTATCAGGTATAGGCTGGTGATTTATGAAGTCTACTTAATTACATTTCATCAATCAGGCATCATCAAAACAACCAACAAAAATGGCAAACTTGATGGCAGATTTACAGCCTATGTACGCGGCAAACGCTATGCAGCAGCTTATTTTGAAAATGGTGTAAGGGATGGGTCGAACATTATTTACTATGGTGATGGCCATGTCAAACGCGAGGCTACTTATCAGAACGGCCTTTTAGACGGTACCGAAAAGGCTTACTATGCCAACGGAGAACTGGATTATATTGTAGAATGGATTAAAGGCAAACGAACCGGCGAGGAGTACCATTACTTAAACACCCGTGCATTAGACAACTATGGTATTTTTGACCAGGAAGATGAGTTTTTTGCAATTGCTTATGACACCGTGCACCACTGGAAAATTAAAAATGTATTTGGCAATATCATCGGCCCTAATCTCTATGTACGAGGTGTATCAAATTATCAATGGCATCTGCTAACTAAAACTGCGGAGAATATCAGCGATTTAAACTTCAAAATAGCCAATCCACCTCTCCTTAAACTTAAGGTTAACATTTGGCTGAACAACACGCAAAGAACAGATTTTATTTTAGACGCCGGAACGGTGAAACTAAAAAACGCATTTAAAGCCCCGGGGAAATACGCCGTACGCATTGAAGCTGTTTTGTTAACCGAAGCAAATCATCTTTTAAAAAAAGATACCGTGCAGTACTTGGTGAATAAAAAATAGTGCGTTGGGGGGATACACCAACCCAGCAGAAATTTGCTTGGGTTGTTTAACCTGTCGACGGCGTCTTATCGCAAGTAACAAGATTTCTCGTTATCATTCGAAATGACAGGCCGGAGTGTAAAGAGCCGAGAACCGACAGCCAGGAATCGAGCGGTGAGAAGTCAGAACCAAGGATACCCACTCATTCTATATACTTATTGGCATTCATTTACCCATTGCCGTCCTATCTGTACATCCGCTCGCTACCGCAAGCCTCCTGGCTTTTGGATAAGCTGACGGCATAAACGCCTGATCTGTCGTCGGGCCACAAGCCAGTAGGCTTGCGGCAGTGGAAAAAGACCCGTCTAAACTCTTCCCGGAGAGGGAGAACTTTAAAAGCATGTTTGGCAATTCTGAAAATTTTTATCATTCTAAAAATTCCGGTTCAGATACATGAGCGGGCTAAACCCCTCCCTGTCCTCCCGAGGGAGGAAAAATTGAATAGAGCCTAATTTGCTGCGTTCGTCTATTATATAAATTCTGTAAATTCTGATTCAGAAAAAAAGCGCAGAGGCCCGCTGTTGCGCCCGGGCCAGCGTTAGGCCCTGTGCGGCTGTGAGGTGATCGCAACAGCTAGGCCGTTATTCACCCATTGTTTGTTTTTTATATGTGTTCATGAGACCGCTGCGCTAAGTCTTGTTTCTTTTGAGGCTATGTCAAAAGAAGTAGCCTCGCCGGCCTTTAGGTTTGTAAACAAGCCATAAGTGATAGCTTTGTGGAACGGAATGGGGTGAACTTTCACGCCGGCCAGGTTACTGACCTATTCATTGTATCAGTCCCCATTCCATCCACTACTGTTGCCAAAGAACCAGTTAGAATTTTAGACTTCCGAGGGTCTGGTAAAGGTCTTGGTCCGGCAACTTGTTTTTTAAACCTTTAATAACAAAGTTATGCATTACACCGCATTCATTGGTATCGATGTTTCTAAACTTACCTTCGATGCTTTCATCCACGCTAAAAACCTTAAACAACCATTCGCCAACAATGCCAAAGGCTTTGCCCTGCTGCTACGCTGGCTACAGACTCACCTGGGTGCACAGGAGCTTAAAAGCGCACTGATCTGCTTTGAGCACACCGGCATTTACTCGCTCAACCTTTCGCTGTTTTTACAAAGCAAGAACCTGCTTTTTGCGATCGTACCGGCCCTGGATATCAAGCGCTCACTGGGTACTACGCGCGGCAAAAGCGATGAGCTCGACGCCCGAAGGATTGCTGCTTATGCCTGCCTGAAAAAAGACCAACTAAAACCCAGCCAGTTGCCTGGACAGAGTATTCAGCGCCTGCAGCCCCTGCTTTCTCTTCGAGATCAGTTAGTTACACAGCGGGCAACCTACCGTGCCACCTGTCAGGAGCGCCAATCTGTATTTGTAAAAAAGGATCATAAAGACCTTTTTGCAGTGTATGCCCAGATCATCCGTGACTTGTCGGTACAGATCAAAAAACTGGAAGCAGCCATTGCCGAAATCATCAGTCAGGACCCGGCTGTGAAAAACACCTTTAAGCTGGTGACCGGCATCAAGGGCATCGGTCCGCTGACAGCCAGTTATCTGATTGTATACACGCACAACTTCAGCCGCTTTGACTGTTGGCGAAAGTTTGCCTGCTATTGCGGCATTGCGCCTTTTCCGCACTCCTCGGGCACCTCCATCAAGGGCAAAACAAGAGTGTCGCACCTGGCCAACAAGCACATCAAAAGCCTGCTGTTTTTGTGTGCCAACAATGCCGTTAAAACTGATAGTGAGCTCAGAGCTTATTACCAGAAAAGAACCCAGGAAGGCAAAAGCAAAATGAGCACGCTCAACATCATCAAAAATAAACTTATTGCAAGGGTCTTTGCCGTGGTCAAAAGGCAAACGCCGTTTGTCCTCTCAGCTGCCTGAAAAAATTAAATTATTCCTTGCTTTTTACTTAGAATACAATGAGGAGATTGAAATAAGTTAATAAAGAACCTAATATTAGAACGCAAAACTTCTCGTTACACTAACCTAACCTACACCAATCGGCAAGCCTAAACGCTGGCTCAGCTTAAAGAGATGGCTTCGTGTCCTCGCCATGACGCGGTGGAGAGAGCCAAGAACCAAAGCAGAGAGCCAAGAACCAAGAATTCACTCATTCACTCAATCTGTCATTCACTCATTAGCTTTCATCTGCACATCCAAAATTCACTTCTCCCAATTACCTAATAACTCAATAAACCATTAACGAGTTAACCACTACCTATACTGCGTCACATTTACAATATTATAAATCTGGTCCACATCATCCAGGTGCACGGTGCGGTTGGGGTATTGCGCTTTGTTGGGGTTGAGCGATTCGAGCTCTACCAGGCCGTTGTCTACGTTATGGCTGGCGATGCGTTTAATCAGGATGCCTTCTTTATGCACAATTACAAAATCTTTCCAGCGGTGGGTGTGCAGGCGGCTGCGCCACAGGTGAGGCTGCACCTCTCTGCCGGTTACAATAGACCCGTCATAAATACTCTCGCGCGGAAGTTCGGGGTTTTCCATGCTCTCGCCGATGACCTCGAAGGCGCGGTAGTGGCCGCGGTGCTGCTTTTGCACCACAATGGTATGCTTGGGCAGGTACTCAATGTACTCGGTATCCTTGTAGCCTGCCAGGTAACCGGCGTAGGCATACTCGTTTACCAGGGGCACAATCATGAGGTACTGGCCGCCGCCAATGTCCACAAAAGGTGTGTCGTTAGGGTCGAGCGGGTAGTTTACTTCGCCCATGGCCTTGCCGTTAACCGGTTCGGGCTGGGTGCCGAAAATTTCCTGCTCCGAGGTTTTAAAGACTGTCAATAAGTTATTGACAGTCTCGCGCGAGAGTGTATCAGACCTGAAATACTGATACAAATTTTGCCGGCTCACACCCAACTGCCGGGCTGCATCAACCACTTTTATATTCTTCCGGTTAAGGTATTCCTTAAATTTTATTCCCTGATATTCAGTCATATCACCTATAAACCAAAAATTAATGCTAATGTTTTTAGTATTTATGTAAATAATGTATTTACATTTGTATATACCGTTTACAGTACAAAAGTAGTGTAAATATTGACGTAAAGCAAAGGGAGATGAGAGTTATTGAGTTATTAGGTTATTGAGTGATTGGAAGCCCATGAGTGAATGACAGATTGAGTGAATGCCAATGAGCAATTTTTGAATGAGCGATTGAGTAAATTCTTGGCTCTTGGTTTTAAAATCTTGGCTCTCTCGCCAACCTGTCATTTCGAACGATTGTGAGAAATCTTGCTACTCGCGGTTTGTAAACAGCATACGGGTGTGCATTTTGAGCGAAGTGGCTTGGCGGTGTATTCACTCATTCACTCAATCTCTCATTCACTAATTGGCTTCCAATCCCCCAAAATCAACAGCAATCAAAAAAATAACACATATGAATACCGCCAAGAAAATAAAACTGATGCATACGGTCGAGAAGGTGCTGCAACTGCGCGAACAGCGTTTGTTTGAGCTGCCCTTGGCCATGGTGAAAGTAAAAAGCTACAACCAGCAGATTGACGAGCTGGACCTGCAACTGCGCGCCGCCCGACTGGTGGCCGACTACTGCCCCCACGACGAAGCTGCCCTGCAGCAACGCTACGACCATATCTGGAACCTGAGTCAGGATTTTAAATACGAGGTGTACACGAATATAAAGTTTTTGAATTGAGGTGGTGAGGTTGCTTGGTTGAGTAGTTAAATGGTTGAGTGGTTTTGCGTCCTGGTGGGCTGGGCCGTGAGCAATTGCCTCTGCGTGCATCCCTAATCAAGCCCGTCATTGCGAGGATACGAAGCAATCTCTTTAGGACAAGCTCGCCGCTAGATAAGTGGCCGCTGCGTATGTAACCGCTGGACGGAAATATACGCGGTACTCAAACGCTGGCTCAGCTTAAAGAGATTGCTTCGTATCCTCGCAATGACGAGGCGGGGAGGAGCAACAGCCAAGAGCCAGGAACCATGAACCATGAACCAAGAGCCAAGAACCATGAACTATGAACCAATCCAATCATGAACCAATCCAACCAACCAACTAATCAACAAACAACACCGCTTGATACCTTCCGATTGCATTATCCGCTCATTAGGGTGCGGCAGTATCCGGATATGCTGGTGTATAAGGTGCCGCCTACCCAGTTGCGCGACAGTATGAGTGCGGCCCGCGCCTTGGTGCGCAGTTTCGAACTGCCGCTGCAGGTAGAACGCCCCGAGGAGGGCAATACCTTTTGGGTAAAGGAGGTGCCGAATGCCTGAATTGATGGTTAAATACGCCAACGGACAAGTGCGCACCCGCCGCGTACAAAGCACGGCGTACCCTACGGCTGGTCAGCTGGGTTGCGTTACCTGCTACGAAATGTGGCGTATGCACGTCATCTACCACACCGACCGCCTCTACGGCACCAACCGCCGCTGGCAGGACTTTATGACCATGGAAGAACTGCTGGATGAGGTGCGGGAGATGCTGGATGAGGAGGAGGGTGGTTGTTGATTGATTGATTGAGTGATTGATTGATTGAGTGAGTGATTGATTGAGTGAGTGATTTTTTATGTGCGGATATGCAAATGTGCGGATGTGCAGATAAGTCTTAGTTCTTGATTCTTGGCTCTAAAATGTTCTCTGTCTCCACCTCGTCATGGCGAGGTACGAAGCCATCTCTTTAAGCTGAGCCAGCGTTTGGGTTTGCCGATTCGTTGGGCTTAGTGTAATGAGGTGGTGTGAGTTTTCGATTTTGGCTTGTGGGTGTTTACACAATTCAGTCTGCTCTATGCCGCAGTGGCATCTTACTTTTGTCTTGATACAAAAGTAAGCAAAAGATCAAGTCACCTCCCGCTTGCTTCTTTGCCGCACATGGCCTTTACCCTGCAAAGCCGGGCTGCACCACAGGCTGTTTATATTTTACCCTTGCTTCGCCGCACAAGGCTGTAGCTTCTGCAAAATATAAAAGGCCTTTGCCAATGCACGGGCCACCATGTGCCGCCCGTCTTTCGGCCGAAGCCGGGGAGGATGACGGGGAAGTTCCAGTCGCCTATAGAGGGAGTTTTTGATTGCCGCTAATCAAAGCCCCCCTTTAGGGGGCTGGGGGGGCTTTGCTGTCGCAAGCCTCCTGGCTTGTGGCCCGCTGATAGGTTAGAAAAGTCACTAAAACCAAAGGTGGCTTTACCTCAAACATAGCCCTGCCATTTAAAGTTCTCCCTGCCGGGGAGGATTTAGGAGGGGCTGTTTGAGAGCGTCAGGGTTTGAGTGGGCTCCACCTTCAGTGGACTGTGGGAGTACCGACACAACGCTGTCACCAAAACTGACGGCGATATTTTGTAAATTGATGAAACGAGTGATGTGAAAAAAAATAGTGAAAATGAATGGTTGCCGGCAACAAAATGAGTTCACAAAGCGGTAAGCGGTCGGGCTAAAAATCGGGGAAAACAATAGCAGATATTAGGGGTAAAAGCGGCAATAAATCCGCCGAATTTTGGCGGCTTTTTGGCCACTGCGAGTGGTTGAATTTCGGTTAACGGAGCTGCGCTTTCAAGGCCGTTTAACAAGGTCGGCAAAACCACAAGCCAGGAGGCTCGCGGTAGCGAAAAGCCCCACCTAAATCCGTCCCAAAGGGGGGCTTTTTTGATTGAAAATGCGATAGTCAATTCTGGTGATTCTTACAATCCTGAAAATTCCGGTTCGGATAAAAAAAAAGCTCAAAGGCCCGCTGTTGCGCCCGGGCCAGCGTAGGCATCGTGCGGCAGTGAGGTGATCGCAACAGCTAGGCCTTTTTGTTTCTTTTGTGGCTATGACAAAAGAAATAGCATCGCCGGCAATGAGGCGACTGTAGGAAGTAAAATATCACTGGCGGGTGTCATAACAGCACGAGATAAGTGGGAAATATAGGTTTATTTTATACAATGTTAACATATACATTTTAAATGTATCTATGCCTTATGTAATGCATATTAAGTTAATTAAAAACAAACGTTTATGTGATTTATATAAATATATGATTAATGCTTCAAACGATGTTAAAGTACTTCCTTCGAGATAATATAATCGGCAATATGTTTGAGATTGCTTATAGTCATTTTGATGCCCTTCTGTCTTACGGCGATACCTTAATTTTGAACTATTTATATAGTTTGGATTTTAGGTTGGAAAAAATGAAAGGCATAATTTTAGTTAAAAGACAGCACCAAGAGTGCCGGTCATTCATCAGGTAAAGTAAAAATTAAGCATTCAAAACAAGGGCTTTTCAGGCGTTGAACGGCTCAAAACAGACTCGCTGCTTCGAGCAAGATTTCTCGTTATCACTCGAAATGACAGGGTGGGGAGAGAGGGGAGAATCAGGATTTGAGAGCCAAGAAACAAGAGCCAAGAACCAAGAATTGGAATCGATTTATGGCGTCAATTTATTAATCCATCGGCTCAAAAATCACCATCATCATCACTTCAAAAATCAGTGCAATCAAACACCTAAATCAGTGCAATCAAGCAAAACAAAATCATCAATTTAAAAGCACCTCAAACCACCCAATAACCTATTAACCCAATAACTCAATAACCCACCAACCAACCCATGAACGGTTACCAATTAACTAAACAATATTTCGCTTTTGCGGCGGCAAATCCGGGGGCAACCACGCCGGGGATGTGCGCTCTTTTTATGTGGCTCGTGGAGGTGAACAACCGCAGCCGCTTTACTCAAAACTTTTTCTTTAACGCCGAAGATGCCGGCTATGCCTGCGGTATGCAAAGCCGCAAAACGGTGTGGAAATACCTGGTGCAACTGGAGGCTGCCGGGCTGGTGCGCGTGGTTTATAAATCCAACAACCAGGAGCGGCCGTCGGTGTTGTCGTTGTGGGTTGAGGCCGGGGGACTGAGGGCTGAGGCCGGAAGGATGGTGACTGAGGACGAGGGACTGAGGTGTGAGGCCGGAGGGATGAGGTCTGTGGTCGGAGATCTGGGGATTGATGTAGGACTTCTGCGGACTGAGGTCGGGGGGCTGAATACGGTGGCCTGTGGCGGATTGCCGGATGACGGCGGGATGCAATATGGGGTGGGAGAGCTGCGTAATGAGGCTCGTGATTTGGTGGCAGAACAAACGGGTGAGGCGCTGCAAAACGGTTGTCCTGTGGCCGGTATTGATGTCCATACATTATGTAGCAACGCTCCGGCATCCGGCATCGGTGCAATCATCGTTACTCAGCTAAATAATAGTATTCATGATAGGCTTAGTGTATCAGATGATGTTAAACAGTTAAACTTTAGCGAAGATATTTCGGCGGATAACACGGTAGATAGCCCATTTCCAAAAAAGAAACGTGCCGGCAAAAAAGGCGCCCGTAGTAAGCCTGCATCAACCCTTAAACTGCATCATGCAACCCGCCCTCAGTTAGCGTTTCGCCATACCCAAACTACCACGCCCCCGACCTCTCTTCCCGGCACTTCCCCGGCCTCAACCTTCACACCCCCGACCTCCGTCCACACACCTCACTACTCTGCCCTCACACCCCCGACATCCGACCCCACTTCTCCGACCAAATCACTCATCCCCCTGACCTCCGACCACACCCCTCCGTCCTCAAATACCACTAAGGCAAGAAACGGCCCACCGCCGAAACAGCGCGGAAACACCGCTTCCCCGGCGCTTGCCCACTCTTATAAAGGATTAAACTATTCAAACCAAAAAAACGGTGTAAACGGCGCGCGTATGGGTTTTGGAGCGGTGGAGGAGCCGGACTTGAGCGAGGTGAGTAGGTTTTTTACCGAGCATGGCTACACGGCTGGTGCGGCGGCCAAGGCCTGGGCGCATTACCGGCAGGCCAACTGGCACGATGTGCAGGGCAGGCCGGTGCTCAACTGGCAGCAAAAGTGCCGCACCATCTGGTTCACGCCCGAAAACCGCATCATAGCCACCCAATCACGCTTTGTACAATGAACGAGAAAGAAAAACTGCAGGCCCTGGGTATCGACCTCAGGCGCATCACCACCACCGGCAAAACGCTTTGCCCCAAATGCTCGCACCAAAGGCGCAAAAAGAACGACCCCTGCCTGAGCGTGAACATCCCCGATGGTACCTACCACTGCCACCATTGCGGCTGGAAGGGCCGTGCGTTGGATATGGCGGCTTTTGAGCGCAAAACCTATGTGCGGCCCACCTTTGTTAACCGAACGCCGCTCAGCAAGCCCTGGGTAGATTGGTTTGCCGCGCGGGGCATCCGCCAGCAAACGCTCATTGATTTGGGCGTTGCCGAGGGTCAGGAATGGATGCCGGGCGCGGGCCAGGCGGTGAGCACCGTGCA
>CAJYSL010000039.1 GCA_913777515.1 uncultured Mucilaginibacter sp. | reverse complement strand
ACGGCTCATCCATCAATAAAACCGGAGCATCGGCAATCAGGGCACGTGCCAGGCCAACGCGCTGCTGCTGCCCGCCGCTTAATTCCTGCGGGTATTTTTGCAATACATCCTGCGGTAAATGCAGCTTTTCAATCAATTCCTGAGTGCGGTTTTGAATGCGCGGCTTATCCCATTGCAGCAAATTAGGCACCACGGCAATATTTTCGGCAATGGTATAATGCGGAAATAACCCGGTGTTCTGCAGCACATAGCCAATGCCTCGCCGCAGTAATTCGGGCGATTGACGGGTGATATCCTCTCCGTTAATCCATAGTTGTCCGCTGGTGGGCTCAATTAAACGGTTGAGCATTTTAAGAGTGGTGGTTTTACCGCAGCCGCTGGTACCCAGTAAAACCAGGTTCTGGCCTTCGGCTACCTCAAAAGAAATATCGTTTACCGCCTTAGCTTGGCGGTAATGCTTACTGAGGTGCTCAACCTTAATCATGCTTTAAATATAGCGGATTGGGTACGATTTACAACCGGCTTTAACATAGCCGGTTGTAAATTAGGCATCCAGTTTCATAAAAAGGTTATTAAGCGACTCGCTATAAGTGGGATGTGCAAACACGCAGAAACGAATACGGTCGTAAGTAATGCCGCCTTGCATAGCCATTTGCAGCACCGACATAATTTCGCCGCCTTCCTCGCCCAAAATGGCGGCACCCAGTATCTGTTTAGTATCGGCATCTACCACGGCCTTCATCAAACCACGGGTTTCGCCTACCTCAACAGCGCGGGCTACGTCTTCCATTTTAAGTACGGTCACTTTATAGTTGATACCCTGTTTTTTGGCCTCTGCTTCGGTAATGCCGATGCGCCCCAGTTGCGGGTCGGTAAACATACAGTATGGCAACGGGCGGTCATCCGTAGTGAGGTCTTGTCCCTGCAACAAGTTACGCCACACGATGGTAAAATCGTTGTAGGCAATATGGGTAAACGCTGGTCCACCGTTAATATCGCCCAACGCGTAAACGCCCGGTACATTGGTTTCCAGCTTGTTGTTTACTTTAACAAAACCTTTATCATCAATGGCAATACCTGCAGCCTCTAAATTGAGGGCTTGGGTTTGCGGTTCCCTGCCGGCGGCAATTAAAACGTGGGTACACTCCTGTACTTCGGTACGTCCGTCGATATCTAATGTAGCCAGTATCCGGCCGTGATGGTCTTTCTCAAACTTGGTGGCTTGTGTTTTTGGTCGAATAGCAATGCCTTCTTCTTCTAAGATATTGCCGATTTCGTGCGCTACGTCGTCATCTTCATGACTCATGATACGTTCGCCACGCTCAAGCAGGGTAATCTGGCTGCCAAACCGCCTGAACATCTGCCCAAACTCCAGCCCGATGTAGTTACCGCCAATAATTAAAATATGTTGCGGTACAGTTTCCAGTTCCAAGATACTTGTAGAAGTTAGATAATCAATATCCTGCAAGCCTTCAATATCGGGTATCACCGGCTGCAAACCGGCATTGATAAAAATCTGTTCGGCCGTCAGCTCTTCAACTCCCCCTGCATTGAGCTCCACTTTGACCGTTTTGGGGCCGGTAAAGCTCCCTACGCCAAACAGCAAATCAATATTCGGGTCTTCTTCTAGGCTTTTCTGGTTACCGCTGCGCGAGTGTTCTACAATGGCATCTTTTCGCTTTTTGATTTGCGGCATATTAATACTGTAACTGTCGATATGCACGCCCAGATTATTACAGCGGCCGGCCAGGTAAGCGGCCCGTGCCGATGCAACCATGGCTTTGGTAGGCGTACAACCATCGTTAACGCAGGTACCACCCACCAGGCGTTTTTCAACAATGGCCACCTTTTTATCAGCCTTGGCCATTTTTCGCGCCAGCGGACTACCTGCCTGCCCCGAACCGATGATGATAACGTCGTACTGTTTCATTATTCCGTTACTTTTACGCCTTTCCAAAACGCCACGTAGTTTTTAATTTGCACAGCAGCGTCTTTAGGCTCGGGGTAATACCAGGCCGCATCTTTATTTTGCTGCCCGTCTACTTCGAGCGTATAGTAAGAGGCCAGACCTTTCCACGGACAGGTAGTATGCGTGTCCGAAGGTTTTAAATATTCGGCTTTCACACTTTCTTTCGGGAAATAGTGGTTATTTTCAACAACAATGGTTTTATCGCTTTCGGCAATTACCTGGTTATTCCAGACAGCTTTCATAAGTATGGGTATTGTTATTTTACTTTTGCGAGGTTAAACACGGGTATAACATTGGTAAAATAACTTTGAGCCCAAATTGTTTGAAATGGCCAGCAAAAGGCCCGGCAAAAAAAAGTGAAAATTTTTGATAAAATATTTTTTAATTTTTCATTTTATCGCATATCTTTGCAGTCCCAAAATAAGGGAAACGTTCTTTAAAGCATGATAGAAATTAATTGTTTAATAACGAATGATTAATTTAACTATCATAACTTTAACCTATTAATTGGTCTATTCGTCTAGGGGTTAGGACGCCAGATTTTCATTCTGGAAACAGGGGTTCGATTCCCCTATGGACTACTTAAAAAATTCACCAATAACTGGTCTATTCGTCTAGGGGTTAGGACGCCAGATTTTCATTCTGGAAACAGGGGTTCGATTCCCCTATGGACTACTTAAAATTAATTAATGCCTTAAGTTAATCAGCTTAAGGCATTTTTTTTGACGGCACTTTTTATACTTTTGTTAACTGGCAGATTAATCCTTTACTGCCAATGGCAATCACACATCAATGAAACACCTCAACCTTATTTTTGCATTTGCGCTTTTAACAGCATTTGCATCATGTAAAAAAAGCAATCATCCAGAGCCTGAAGGTAACCAACCGGCCAAACCTGTAATAGCTGCTTTTCGCGATTCAGTTTCTTACACCATAGATGGTAAGAATTATTCGGCCAGTGGTATAAACCTTAATGATATTGCTACCGGCTACCAAGATGCCAACCGCAAACTTGTTGTAAACAGTTCTAGTTATGCGCTTATAGGCCACCCGGATTCTATGATGTACTATCAAAAAAACTATTTGGCTGGTAAGAATGGGAGCATCCGCATTATCTTTTTAAAAAAGTATTTGAAATCAACTCGAGGTATGCCTGGAATGCCGGGCTTAAATAATGTTCTTAAATTATTTACGGCAGGACAACATTCGGTTGTTGAAGATTTTGGATGGCAAAACACTCAAAATGGCGTTGCCATCGAGGTACCGCAAGGTACATCTTACAATGCCTACAACGGAATAAAGACTATTGTCGCCTCACCAGGCTTTCAAAAAAATTCTTTTTTTGAGGTTACCGATTTTGTAATCAACGCATCGCGCAGTTACAATCTGAAAGCAAAATTTACGGCTATCATATTAGACGAGGCGGGTAAGCAGAAAAAGTTAGAGAATGGCTATCTACAGTTAAATCTTGTTCCCCCTTACAATACATTGGCTGATTAGCGTTAGAATGCAAACGAAGGTTTAGGCCCTTGTCCATGAGTGTAGTATAAATAGCTACTTTCTAATCGTTTAAAACCTTTACTGGGATGGTCAGATAATTCTTACTATTTAAATAACTAATACAAAACGCTGCTTTATTAAAATAGAGTGGCGTTTTGCATTTACAAGTGTTTGGAATGGGTGAATTTAACAAGCGGATTAAATACTCTGTTTTTTTAAAAGATCTGCTAAACTATCTAATGCTATGTTTTTAGCTACAATATCACCCTTGCTGTTTATCAGATAATTTTCGGGAACACGTTTGATGTTAAATCGTAATACATTTTCTGATTGCTCAAAAGCTTTCAGGTCTGAATAGTGACTAGGCCAAACGAGGCCATATTTTTTAATTTTGTCTTTCCACAAAATGGGTTTTGTATCTAACCAAACACTTATGATGTCGAACCCGCTTTTATGATAACGGCTATATAGCTGATTGAGGTGAATACGATCATCATAACACTGTTCACTCCACGATGCCCAAAAGTAAACCAGGGTAAGCTTACGATTTTCAAAATTGAAACGAAATGCATTGCCTGATGTATCCTTACCTGCAATTTGCGGAAACGGCTTACCGTTTTTAAGTGTTTCTACAAGATCGAGCCTGCTTTTAAAACTACGCCGTCGGGCTGCTTTTTAACAGCATCGTCAAGATGATTGTAAATTTTCAAATACTCGTCATAGTGCTGTTCAATGTCTTTTACCTCGAGCAATTTATGTGTAGAAACAACTGAGGCGGGATATTTTGAAGCAAATTTCCTGGTAAACGAAGAAAATAAGCTTCTACTCAATTCTTCATCTCTCGAGAGAGCCGCCATTACTTTTTTGTATCCTTTATTGTCATGCTTTTTTAATAACGAATCAGCAGCCACGGCTTCATTGCCTATCTTTTCTTTCAGCCGGGCATCTTCTTTCCAATAAGGCTCCTCAAATAAAGATAACTGGTTTTGAATCTTGGAAGATGACCGAATTGTAGTGCGATTGTGGAGTATATCCTGGTCTGATGCCGGTAGAAGTTGGTAAGACTGGTTATCCTCCAGATAAAGCGACATGAAGTGCAGCCACCCGGCATAAAATGAATCTTTAGGATATTTAGCTTCAAAATGCAACTTGTAAAAGCCTGGCTCCGGGACATTAAAAGTTGCGCCAAAACCATTTTCTTTAATGGTATCCGTCCAAAATACCTGTTTATAATCTTCTGTCTTCAATGAAACTTCTGCACTGTAAATTTTCTTCGTTTCACCGCTTATTGTTACCATAATACCACTTTTCGCAGTACTGATTTTAGTAGGATCATGAGTGTACTTTTTAACGCTGCAAGAGCATATTAAAATTGATATAAACAGATAGTTCAAGCTGTTTTTAGGAAACTTCATAGTATCGGCAATAAATACAGCACTCCTGCGATTAAGCATTTGATGTATTAGTAGTTTACAGGAATTAAAGCTTTCGGGGTAACTGTTTGGTAAGATATTAGTGCATAAAAAAATCTAAACCATGAAGCGTCTATTGCATTTTGACGTCTAAGATTAGAAGCAATTTCTTTGCAACTTCAATACAATTTTCCTTTCGGAATAGATATGATAAGCCTTGCATGATATAAGATTAGGTATACCATGACAAGGTAGTATTATTTTTGTTACAAACAAGAGCAGCGCTGCATTATGTCTAACATAACATGTAAACCTGCTATCTAGTAGATATTAATATCAGAGACTCGTGTACAGCGTTAAAAAAGCACATCAATCATTAAGTGTGTTTAATGAAGCAGTAAAAGCCTGGTTTTATTTGCTTAGGCAGATGTTTGCGATGATGAATAACCAGGAAATTTTATACTGTAGTTAGAATATTTTATCTCATTAAAGATTACTTAAAGCGGTAAAGAGTCACCTACGCCACTAATTCTCTTTCTTCCAAAACATCTACCATTACCGGTTTAGGCCTTTTAATCAATACCAAAGCGAACAGTACACCCACCAGTGCCATTACTACACCAACCAACGCCGGCCAGTTAAAACCCAAGCCTGCTGCTATGGGCAAGCCGCCAAAAAATGCGCCTAATGCATTACCAATATTAAAAGAAGCCTGCGTAACAGCAGCGCCAAGCATTTCAGCCCCTTTGGCGGTATTAATCATCAGGATTTGTATGGGCGATGCCAGCGCTATAGATAAAGCCCCGGCAATGAAGGTAAGTAGTAAGGAAACAATTTGATTGCCCGAAAGGAAATAAACGGCCAGCAGCGTAACCGCCATGGCTACCAGTAAGGCAGCGCAGGCTTTAACAGGTTCAAAGCTATCGGCCAACTTGCCGCCGATGACATTACCTACCACCATACCAAAACCCGCCAGCACCAATATCCACGATACGCTGTTACTCGAAAAACGCGACACCTCGGTCATGAGCGGGGCGATGTAGCTAATCCAGGCAAATAATCCACCGGTACCGATAGCTGTAATTAAGATAATTAACCAGGCTTCGGTACTCTTAAATAATTGCAGCTCAGACCGTGCATTGCCCGTACGGTTTACAGGCAGTGCCGGCAGCCATAATTTTAGAAAGACAAGTGTAATTAAACCGATGGCGGCAACAATACCAAAGGTATATCGCCATAAAAAATGATGCCCTACCCAGGTACCTAAAGGCACCGTAGCCAGGTTGGCTATGGTTAAACCGGCAAACATCATAGATATAGCCTGCGCCTGTTTACCTTTATCGGCCAGTCGGCTGGCTACTACCGACCCTACGCCAAAGAACGCCCCATGTGGCAAGCCTGCAAAAAAGCGGGCCAGCAACAACGTTAAATGACCGGGCGCAAAAGCCGAAAAAGTATTAAACGCCGTAAAGATGAGCATCAGCGCCAGCAATATTTTTTTGGGCGGATAATTACTACTCATCATTACCAACAGCGGCGCACCCACCACCACGCCCAAAGCATAGGCCGATATTAAATGCCCTGCTGCAGGTATGGTAATATGCAAATCGCGGGCGATGTCGGGTAGTAATCCCATCATCACAAACTCGGTAGTACCAATACCTAAGCCACCTAACATTAACGGGAAAAGGCTCTTTTTCATAGTGCTTTGAAGTTTCGGCAAAGATAAAAATGCACTATTTTAGATATGCCATATTAGTGTATTTTTTACACTAACTTCAACCACATTTTAATAGTCTACATGGGTACTGTTATTGATGGTGTATTGAGGCTTACTGCCATCAAGCATTTTCACATCCGTAAACTTTATATTCTCAGCATCGTTAACCAACACTTTTGCGCTATCCGGCAAAGTGATATCATTAAATTTCACGGCGCGGAGTTTATGCGTCGGGTCTTTAAAACCATTGATATTGATTACCGGCTCCTTTGTACCTGCCTTTGAAAGGTCGATGTTGCTGAATACATAATTTTCAAATGTTGGCGGCTCAGGGGCAGCGGCACCATCGTTATTGTAGTTTACAGCCGAAAAGATGGTGATTTGCAATAACTGGCAATCGGCTACGGTTACATTTTTCACGTAACCACCGCGCTCTTTGGTGCCCTTTATTTGTAGACCATGTAATAAAGCTCCGGCCTTACAGTCGCGCACTAATACATCACTAACTCCTCCCGACATTTCGCTGCCGATGGAGATGCCATGCCCGCGGGTAAACTCGCAATCGGTTATCCTTACATTGCGGGTGGGCTTGCCAATAGCAAAACCTTCCGGATTTTTACCTGACTTGATAGCGATGCAATCATCGCCTGTGGAGAAAAAACAATTAAAAATATAACTATCATCCGATGAATCCGGGTCTAATCCGTCCCCATTATGCGCTGTACTTACAATATTGAGGTCATGACAGGTTACACCCTTGCTGTAGATGTAGTGAATTGTCCAGCAGGGAGAATCTTTAATTTGCAGACCCCCGATTTCAACATTACGACAATTCATCAAACAAATTAAGCGTCCGCGGCTACGCATGCCATGCTTGTCAATCATGGCTTTGCCCAAAGCGCCACCACCACCGCTGATGGTGCCCGCACCTTTTATTGCAAGCTGCTCAACCGTAAAACCGCCTTTATTATTCATTACCCCGGCATTCAGCAAACTGGCAAACGTTTTCATTTCCCAGCCTTCAAAACGGTTATTGTAAAAAGGCAGGTAGTCATCGGTATTACCGCTGCCTTTGAGTACGCCATTTTTGGCAATTTCCAATGTCATGTAGCTTTTCAGGTAAAGTGCGCCCGATAAAAAAACACCTTCCGGTAATAATACGGTGCCGCCTTTAGGGCAGGCATCAATGGCTTTCTGAATAGCTTTGGTGTTTATTGTTGCACCATCACCCTTGGCGCCAAAATCAATTACATTGAGCAGTTTTCCGGCAGGCTGGGTGGTAAACTTAACTGTTGTGCTGTTTGCAGACAGTTTGCCGCTTTTATCCTCGGCTTTAATGGCACAGGTGTAAGCTTTGGCTGGCTGTAAGGCCTTAAAAAGATAATTGCATTTGGCAGATGTTCCTGCTTCTTTACCATTTAAAATAATATGGTAACGCACAATGTTGCGATACTCGTCCGGTTTATCCCAAAGCAAGGCAGCCGAGTGCGACGATATAGTACCCGGTGCAATCAGCGGTTTTTGCGGCGATTGTGTAGCAAAGGCTGAATTAACCAGTTGTACGAACAGAATAAGGAGTATAATTTTCTTCATCAGTAATAGTTTGAGGTAAAAGATTACCGGATAAACAGGTGTGGTTAAAACCAGCCGGATATCTCGAAAATAAGATTAATAAATCAGGCAGCAGCCTGTAATAGATTTTTTACAGACGTACCAGTATCAATAGGATGCAGCAAGTTTTGGTGAGGAGAGCCCTAATTACTTAATCCGATTGATGCAAAGCGGGAGCTACAACCGTAATAGTGGCTTGAAAAAATCTAAATGCCGCTTAAGCAACGGCAATTAGATTTTGAGGAATGTATGCGATAATTGTTAACCGCCGACTACCATTCGTCAGACAGGCTATCTGTTTCTGATTTAGCTACAATGGCACTCATTTGTCCTACTTTGTTGCAAAAATCGTCCTCGTTGGTGGTAATGGTAATCTGCATTTGTGCCACACGGCCATCAGGCAACACTACGGTTTTAACGCAATTAGAAAGCTTGGTATACTTAGCCGAAAACCGCTCTAAAAATTCTTGTCCGTCAAACTGAAAAATCATACGCTATTTTAATTAGGGGTATCAATAGTTTATTTGCCTAATAATACTAAATTTTTATATTAATTGGCAAA
>CAJYSL010000038.1 GCA_913777515.1 uncultured Mucilaginibacter sp. | reverse complement strand
GTGTGGTGATGGTAAAATCAGTAAGATGCTTACGCCCGTCAGTAGTATGCAAAAAAACGTACTTGTCTTCTGCCTCAATGTAAACAATGTCAGCAAGTTTGATGAGTAAAATCTTGTCGCCAATTTTAATGGTCAGGGTTTTTAGCTCTTTTTTTACAAACAGTTGCTGCATCAAAGCTTCGAGCGGTAAGGCAGGGGGCGCTTGCTGCAATCCCTGATGTATTTTCTTTACTGTTTTGGTTAAACGCTCGGCTTCAATAGGTTTTAACAAGTAATCTATAGAATCTTCTTCAAACGCTTTGATAGCATATTGGTCGTAAGCCGTAGTAAACACTACTTTGGGCTGGTGCTTCAACCGGCTCAGCATTTCAAAACCGTTAAGTACAGGCATTTCAATGTCTAAAAATATCAGTTCCGGTTTCAGTGCTTCAATCTGTTCCAGGCCATCAGCGCCGTTAACCGCTTCGCCAATAATCTCAAATTCTTCAAAAGGCTTCAGCAAGCGTTTCAGTCGTTGCCGGGCCAGTTGTTCGTCATCTATAATTAAGGTTTTCCAGGTTTTCATAGCTCATTGATTAGGCTCTTAAATAATGGCGGTGGGTTGTAAATTTTGCAGTTCGGCTTAAAACAGGCAGGCGTTAATAAAACTCAGTTTATGATTTTGATTTGATGCCGAAGTTAAAGGCAAACTAATAAATAAGTGCTTTTGAGGGTTATTAATCAATTGTATCTCGTAGTCCTCGCCATAAATTAAGGCCAGCTTATCGTAAGTGCTTTGCAAACCGTAACCTAACTCTAGTTCTTGCGGAAAGGGGCGGCCATTATCGGTTACCTCGATAATTAACCGCTGCTGCTGTTGCCTTAATGTAATATGAAGAATGCCGTTTTGAGACACGTTCTGCAAGCCATGTTTCAGCGCGTTTTCGACCAGGGGTTGTATTAAAAAGCGCGGGACCTGGTGTTTGTTTAAATTGTCGTCTACCGCGGTACTAAAATTAATGCGGTCGCCAAAGCGTACTTTTTCAATATCTAGGTAGGTGTTTACAATTTCCATCTCGTCGCACACGCGGGCCATGTTTTGCTGCTGCGAGTTAATACTGTACCTGAATAGTTTGGAGAGCTTTAAAGTCATCTCCTCGGCCTTGTCGGCATCTTCATGTATGAGGCTGGCAATGGAGTTTAATGAGTTGTATAGAAAATGCGGGTTGATTTTAGATTGCAGGGTTTGCAGTTCTGCCTGGGCCTTTAACTGTTTAAGCTTGGCTACGTCCAGTTCTTTTTCTTTGAGTCTGGCCCGCATATTGGCCTTTTGGGCCATGTAAAAGTAAAAGATGGTACTTGCAATCAATACAATAACAAAAGTAAACTTATAGTCGTCAAAATGCTTCAGGGGAGTGTAGCTTGTTTTAAACAGTAACGAAACTATCAAGTAAGACAGTTCGATGCCAATAAGCATGCCTAGCAGGTTACAGGCGTAGTATATAGTAATAAATTGCCATAAGTTTACTTTGCGGGGTTTAAGATAGCGCTGGTATAAAATGACACTGTTGGTAATACTCAGCGTAATAATGACGCTAAACATAATGTTAAGCAGCAGATTTTTTACCGGCATAAACCGGTTACTGGAAGCAGACTGTACAGCACAGATGCATATACCTATAATGACCCCAATAAGGCTGTTTACCAGGTTTATCCTGGCAATCGACCCGTTATGATAACTTAATTCTGCTTTCATATACTACAAAGCTCCTTAAATATAAGCATTGTAAAAACATTATCTGACGAATGGTAAAATATGGGTGATGGGTGGTTCAATGGAAAAAAAATCATAGTTTTTCTAAGATTTTTCAAAATATTCATAATTGATCAATAAATATGATATAAAAAATAAAAATTTATACTCTTTTTATATTAAACGGTAAAAAATGTTGTAAATAATGCCATATAATTTAATGATTAATTGGAAAAATGGTTAAAATTTGATTATTAATTTGCAAAAAGTGAATAGTTTATCATAAATTGTTGCTGATTAACTAAACTATTAACGAATGAAACAAATTCTACGAGGACTTTTATGGGTTTTTGTATTCGTAAGCGCTCAGGCTTATGCTCAAACCCGAACTGTTACCGGTACGGTAACCAGTAAAGCCGATGGTCAGCCGCTTCCGGGAGTAAGTGTGATGATACAAGGCTCAAAATCCGGGACACAAACCGGGCCCGACGGTGGATATTCCATCAAAATTGCGCCAGGGCAGGCACTTATCTTTTCTTTTATCGGTTTCGAAACCCAGTTGGTGACTCCTGCAAGCGAGAAATTAAACGTCGCTTTAAATGGTAACGCGAGCGCATTAAATGAGGTTGTGGTTTTAGGGTACGGTGGCCCGGTTACTAAACGAGATGCTGTCGGAAGCGTATCCTCAATTAAAGGAGCCGAATTAAGCGAGCAGCCTGTGCAAAATTTCCAGCAATCTTTGGGTGGGCGCGCTGCCGGTGTTCAGGTAACCATTCCGAGCGGGGTGGTGAATGCACCGCCTGTATTTCGCATCCGTGGTACCAATTCAATTACTTTAAGTTCGCAACCACTGGTGGTGGTTGATGGAGTGATTAGTGTTACCGGTGATGTGAGTGGGACTAACTCTACAGGTAATGCATTGGGTAATATTAACCCTGAGGATATTGAAAGCTTAGAAATATTAAAAGATGCAGCTGCTACAGCCATCTACGGTAGCCGTGCAGCCAATGGCGTGTTAATAGTAACCACCAAAAAAGGAAAGAAAGGTAAGCCATTGGTAACACTGGATAGCTGGATCGGTGAATCAAAAGTAACAAGACTGCCTAAGCTATTAAACGCATTTCAATACACAGACATTAAAAACGAGGGTTTGCGTAATGCTGGACTATATAATACTGGTCCGGCTACATCGACAGTGCCTATTCGTTATTTTGCACTAACCAATGATGCGAATGGTAACCCAATTAACACTAACTGGTATGACTATGTTTATCAAACCGGAGTAGCTTATAACAACACAGTTAGTATAAGCGGCGCAAACGATTATACCAATTATTATTTATCTGCCAACTACAGTAAGCAAAAAGGGATACTTAAAACAAACGAGTATAATCGTCGTAACATATTGGCCAGTGTTGATCATAGGCCAAGTAAATACATTACTATGGGTGGTAAAATCAGTTACTCACTCGAGAACAACTTAGCTTCTGCAAGTACAGGGTCAATAGAGGGTACGGCTTATGGAACCGAAGGTTTAGGGCGTATTCCACTGGTGATGCCATCCAATATCTCTCCCTACAACAATGATGGTTCATACAACTTAAACGGGAGTGCAATCGGAACCATGAACAACGTAAACATTGGTGTTACTTACCCCAACATCGTACCTACGTTAGATCTTAATCGCTCTAATAATGAACTTAGCCATATCGCATCAAATCTTTATTTCCAGGTAAAGCCACTGTCGTGGATTACTTTGAAAACTTTGTACGGTATAGACTATATTTACTCTACTAACGAAAGTTTTGGTGCGCCTGTACAAGGCTCAACAGGCAGTGCCAGCTCTAACCTGGTAAGATATAAAAACTATACCTGGACTAACACAGCTCAGTTTACACAAACATTTTTGGGTAAAAATAATATCTCCTTGTTGCTCGGTAATGAGCAAACACGCCGAACTACCAATGGATTTGGCTTATCTCGTACTGTACTTTCTGATCCTGCCTTCAACGTAATTCAGGCTGGCTTTACCACTAATGGTACATCGAATTTGCAATTAGGCGAAAACTATCTGGTGTCGTTTTTTGGCCGTTTGGACTATGACTTTGATAAGAAATATTTTATTAGTGCAACTGTCAGAAAAGATCAGTACTCTGCCTTTGGTCCAGACCGTAAAACCGGTTACTTTCCGGGCGGTGGTGTTAAGTGGGAAGTGGCCAGAGAGAAATTTTGGAGCGCCATCCATGCAGATAAGTTATTCAGCAGTTTTCAATTAAGAGGTAGTTATGGTAAAGTAGGTAATAACGCTGGTTTAGGTGATTATGGATCTTACAGCTTTTACTCGTCGGGCGTATTTTTGGTAAACCCTACATTGGTACCTAATCAGTATGGCAATCCTAACTTAGGCTGGGAAACCAGTAAAAAGCTTGATATAGGATTTAACTTTGGTATCCTAAGCGACAAAATTACGGGCGAGATCGCTTATTATAAAAATGATATCAGCGGTTTGATTCTAAGCGTACCTCAGGCTCCGTCTGCCGGCTTAACAACATCTACGCTGGGCGCTTACAATCCATTAGTTAATATTGGGTCGATGTATAATCGTGGATTAGAGATCACGATTAATGCAGATGCCGTAAGAACAAAAGATTTTAGCTATACGCCATCATTTAATTTAAGCTTCAATCAAAATAAAATTACGGCCTTAGCTGATGGGCAAAATTCACTGATTTCAACTACATCAGGCTTGGAAACTACCAGTATAAGCCAAGTTGGGCATTCTATATCCAGTTTATATATCGTTCGTACTGCAGGAGTTGATCCGGCTACCGGACGCCGTATTTTCGTAACCGGTAATGGCCGCCAGGTATATTTTGATTTTTATGGTTCGCCAAGATGGACCTACGTAGACAATGGCCAAGAGTTAGTAGGCGGTATTACACAGCCTAATGATGCGGTAAACTATAAAAAAACAAACCCAACCGGTTTTGGTGGCTTTAACAACACCTTTAAATACAAAAACTTCGACTTGAACTTTTTGCTTACCTATCAGTTTGGCGGCTGGTTGTATTATGGTACCCGAGCCGGACTTCTTGATCAGCGTTTTTGGAACAATTCTACTGAAGTGCTAAACAGGTGGACAACCCCTGGTCAGATTACCGATATTCCTAAAATTAAGTACAATGACAACATTTCTAACGGCAACACTCTTCCAAGCGACTTCAATGTATTCAGTTCTAACTTTATTAAGTTAAAATCTGCAAATATTGGTTATAGTTTGCCCAAGTCACTGGTAAACAAAATTGGTATATCTAATCTGCGTGTATACCTGAGTGGTTACAATTTATTCGTGATCACCAAGTATCCCGGTCCCGATCCTGAGGTGGCTTCCAATGGTAGCAACGCACAAGGAAACGTCTCTTTTGGTGTAGATAGAAACACAGCGGCCAATCAACGCACTATAACGGCCGGACTGTCAGTCAAATTTTAACAGGTAACATTAACATAAAATGAAAAAGACATTATTAATAATGGGTATGGGGGTAATGTTAAGTTACTCATGCCAAAAAAGTAAGTTATATCCTGTATCTCAAACACAGGTTTCTAATCAGGATTTTCAACCGTTTACTACGGTGCCACGCATACAAGCACAAGTATTAGGTTTATACAGCGACGTACGGAATGGTGGTTTCTTAGGGGGGCGTTACCAGGTTTATAATGATATAAAAGCAGATAACTGGATTAACCAAGGCACGAACCTGGTAACAGGTACCGCTACCTGGAATGAAAGTGTTAGCCCGACTACAGATGAAGTTCAAAACCTTTGGCGCATTGTTTATGGTACCATTAATAATTGTAACCTGTTTTTAGATGGTATGGCCGCAAAAGGCAATACCGTAGTTACTACTACGCAGGCTACCAACTATAATGCTGAAGCTAAATTTATCAGGGCACTGTGCTATTACAGTTTGTTACAGTTGTATGCACGCCCCTTTGCTGATGGCAATGGTAGTAAACCGGGACTTCCATTGAGATTAACAGGAAACGCCTCTTACGGAAATTATGATCTGGCCAGAAGCTCTGTTGCTGAAGTTTATGCACAGATTATTAAAGACTTAAATGATGCCGAAACCGGCTTGCCTTTAACTTATAGCGATGCTACTACAAACACTACACGCGCACATCGCAATTCGGCTATTGCCTTAAAAACAAGAGTGTATTTAACAATGCAGCGGTATAGTGATGTGATTACCGAAGCTAATAAGATTGTTGGCACCAGTGCGCCATTCCGCGCAAGCGGAGGGACATTAACCGGAGGTGTGAATTTTGAATTGCAACCTGATATTGTAAGTGTTTTCAGGACGCCTTATACAACCACAGAGTCCATATTTTCGGCACCTTTTAATGCCACGGAGACCCCCGGTACGCAAAATCAATTAGGCTTTTACTTTTATAACAATGGGGCCGAATTAAGTGCGGAATATTATATTAACCCACAGGGTATTGTAAGTAATTCAACACTTAAATCAAGCGACCGGAGACTTTCTCAGTTAGTAAAAGCGTCTACTAATTCACAACGCTTAGGCTTTCAGTATCTGGCAAAATACTCGCTGCCAACGCCGTATACCGATTGGGCGCCAATTATGCGTTACTCCGAAGTTCTTTTAAACTTAGCTGAAGCACGGGTTCGCACCACCAACTCGGTTGATCCGCAAGCTGTAGCACTGTTGAATGCGGTACGTAACCGTTCGGATGCTGCTACCACATTTACAGCAGCCAGTTTTGCCAGCGCTGACGCATTAACCACTGCAATTTTAACGGAGCGAAATATTGAGTTTTTAGGCGAAGGTTTACGTAATATTGACCTGATGCGTTTAGGCTTGGCTATCCCGGCAAAGTCAAGCATTCCGTCGGTGCCGTTTACCGATTCGCGCTACATTTGGCCAATACCTAATAACGAATTACTATACAATAAGCTAATCACTAACAATTAATCACGCATAATTAACTCACTTCAATGGCTGGCCTTTACAAAAGAGCCGGCCATTTTTTATAAATAAGTTATAGTTGAACCAGTGCTGCTAACCTCCAATCGCACCTCTTTGCCAAACACCATGGCACAGTTATCTGCCACATGACCGGCCGGAAAGTCAAAGCAAACGGGATAATCATACTCATCAACAATGGCTTTAATAATTTCGTAGGCGTTTTGCCCGAAAGGGATGTCGTTGTCTTTAGTATCGGTAAATCCGCCAACAATTAATCCGGCTAGGTTGGCCAGTTTGCCGGCACGTTTCAGCATATACATCATCCGGTCAATATTGTATAAGTATTCGCCTACATCTTCAATAAATAAAATCTTATCATCATAATTATAATCAGAAACCGAGCCGGCTACTGATTGTAAAATAGCCAGGTTGCCGCCGATGAGCGTACCTTTGGCCGTGCCTAATCGGTTTAAAGGCTGCGCTGCTACGTTATAGCTAACGGTTTCGCCAAACAACACCTGCCTCAGGGTTTCTACCGAGGCTGCAGTACCATCTGGAATATTAATAGGCATTTGCCCGTGGATGGTGCACAGGTCATAATTCTGGTATAAGTGTGCATGCAGTACGGTAATATCGCTGAAACCAATAATCCATTTTGGATTGCTTTTTAAACGGTCAAAGTTTACATGGTCTACCATGCGAACCGTGCCGTAGCCGCCGCGGGCAGCAAAAATGGCTTTTATGCTGTCGTCATTAATATATTGTTCCAGGTCCTGCGCACGCAGTTGGTCGGTGCCGGCGAACTGATGGTATTCGGCATTTACAGTTTGGCCCAGCACCACTTCCAGACCCCAGCTTTGCAACAGGGCAACAGCATCGTCCATGGGTTTGGGTAGTTTTTTGGCCGGGCATACAATGGCCACGCGGTCACCTTTTTGCAGATAGGGGGGAGTTATGCTCATAATTGAATTATCTTTGCAAAATATAAAAACCGGATTACATTTTGGAAGCTCAAAAATATAAACGATATACAATAACTGCGGCATTGCCTTATGCCAACGGGCCTAAACATATTGGTCACTTAGCCGGCGCCTATATTCCGGCCGATTTATACGTACGCTACCTGCGCCTTAAACGCCGAGACGTGGTGTTTGTATGCGGGTCTGACGAGCATGGTACCGCTATAGCCAACCAGGCCATGAAAGAGGGCACCACGCCGCGTGCTATAATTGATAAATACCACGAGCTGATTAAATACTGCTTTGATAAACTGAACATTTCTTTCAACATCTATCATCGTACCAGCGAGCCGCTGCATCACGAAACCGCGCAGGACTTTTTCAAGATACTGAACAACAAAGGCGATTTTGAGGAACGCGAGTCTGAACAATATTTTGACGAGCAGGCTAGCGTGTTTCTGGCCGACCGTTACATAGTAGGTACCTGCCCGGTGTGTGGTAACGATAATGCCTACGGCGACCAATGCGAAAAGTGCGGCAGCTCGTTAAGTCCTGAAGAACTGATTGACCCACGCTCGACCCTGAGCGGCAACAAACCTGTTTTAAAGCCAACCAAGCACTGGTATTTACCGCTCAACAAATACGAAAGCTGGCTGCGCGAGTGGATACTGGAAGGCCATGCCACCGACTGGAAAACCAACGTTTACGGGCAATGCAAAAGCTGGATTGACGGTGGCCTGCACCCCCGCGCAGTAACCCGCGATTTGGATTGGGGTATTAAAGTACCGGTAGAAGGTGCCGACGGCAAGGTATTATATGTTTGGTTTGATGCCCCAATCGGTTACATATCGGCCACAAAACAATGGGCTTTAGATAATGGACAGGATTGGAGACAGTACTGGCAGGATGCCGAAACCAAGCTGGTGCACTTTATTGGCAAGGATAATATTGTGTTCCATTGTATCGTGTTCCCTGCCATGTTAAAGGCACATGGCGAGTTCATTCTGCCCGAAAACGTGCCAGCCAACGAGTTTATGAACCTGGAGGGCGATAAAATGTCGACCAGCCGTGGCTGGAGCATTGAAATGCACGAGTACCTTGAGGATTTCCCGAACCGGGTTGACGAGTTGCGTTATTACCTTACCGCCATTGCGCCCGAAACCAGCGACAGCGAGTTTACCTGGAAAGATTACCAGGCGCGGGTAAATAACGAGCTGGTAGCCATTTTAGGTAACTTGGTAAACCGGGTAATGATACTGATGCACAAGTTTTTTGATGGCAAAATCGAAACTTCAGGTGCTGCGATAACTTTGACAGACGTGAATTTAAAAGCAGAACTCGACCGGTTATACGACGAGTTGGAGCAAAGTTTTGAAAGTTATAAATTCAGGCAGGCACAGCAAACCGCTATGGAGATTGCCCGTTTGGGTAACCGCTACTTAACCGAGGAAGAGCCCTGGAAAACGATTAAAACTAACCCTGAGGGCGCACGCGAAGCATTGCATAACTGCCTGGTGCTAATGGGGCATATTGCTACCTGCATACAGCCATTTATGCCCGGCACTGCTAAAAAGATATTCAACATGCTGAACTGGCCTGCTGAGACTGTTTATTTTGATGAAGAAGTGTTATTTGAGAACGGCCACCAATTAAATGCAGCAAGCCTGTTATTTGAAAAACTGGAAGACGAAGTTATTGAGCGCCAGGTACAAAAACTGATTGCTAAAAAAGCAGCCTTAGAAACCTCGGGAGAAGAAGCCGCACCTAACCTGGTACCTGCTAAAAGTAACATCAACTACGAGCAGTTTGCAGCTATGGATATCCGCACCGGCACTATCCTAACTGCCGAAAAGGTGGCCAAAACTAAAAAGCTGTTAAAACTGACGATTGATACCGGACTGGACCAGCGTACCGTTGTATCGGGCATTGCCGAATATTTTGAGCCGGAAGCGATTATTGGTAAACAGGTGAGTATTTTAGTAAACCTGGAGCCGCGCGAAATTAAAGGCATCCTGTCACAGGGTATGATTTTAATGGCCGAAAATGCCGAAGGTAAACTCACCTTTGTATCGCCGGGCGAGGGCATGCACAATGGCTCGGTTGTGCGATAAAAAAAGATAACATAAGATTAAACCAGGCCGGTATATATTAGTCTAAAAACTAAAATATATTAGGCCTGCTTTAATCTTATTCACTATGAAAACATCTTTCCTGTCTGCCCTGGGTTTACTGATACTTGCACTGGCATCGTGCAGTACTTACCAGGTTAACGTGCTTAGCAGCACCAATACCATTAAAGATGACAAAACCGGTGTGTTTAACTTTGAAAACGACTCGGTAAAAATCACTTACTCCTTTTCGGGTAATAACGCTCCGGTAAGCATCCAAGTGTTTAACAAACTGGATAAACCTTTGTACGTAGACTGGCAACGCTCGGCGGCCGTTATAGGCGACGATGCCGTTAGCTATATGCCCAACAAAGTAAACATATCAGGCAGTTACAGCGGAACTACCTACAGCTGGCAAAGCCGGCCCAGAACAAGTTTAACTAATTACAGCAGCACATCAGGCAACATCAGTGCAGTGGCTGACTTACCTAAAAATACAACCTTCCTGCCGCCCCATTCGCAAGCCAGTAATGTGCCTATCCTGTTAACCAAAGACCGCATCCAGTTACCGGATAATAATTATCCTAAAGAAAAAATCAATCTTTTTGATGGCGAAAATGGTCTGCGAGCCGAAGTACAGGTAGCCAATTTTATGAAAGACAATTCGCCTTTGAAATTCAAAAGTTATTTAACGCTGTATACGCAGGATGGTAACGTGATAAAACCGATGGCCTACCAGCACGAGTTTTACGTTTCGAAAATTGTAAATACTAACACAGAGCCTTTTTATTTACCCGAATTTCAACGTCAGCGCGGCGACTTCTTTTTAAATGCCAAGCTTCCGCAGACCACCACTGCGGCAGCAACGGCTAATTAGAATATGTTCTTCTGTTGATACAGATTATCTTTTGTGATGATTATTTAGATAACGAAAAACAACGCTACAAAAGATATTTTTTAGTTGATTGCATACTCATGCAAAATTTGCATTTTTGCAGAGCTACTGAATTTGCCCCTGTAGTTCAACGGATAGAATAGAAGTTTCCTAAACTTTAGATATGGGTTCGATTCCCGTCGGGGGTACTGAACAAAATCCTTTAACTTTAAAGTTGAAGGATTTTTTGTTTATATACACCTCAATTCGTTAAATCATGCCTGCCAATCAAAACTCCAAATCTCCTCCAATCGATGGGGCTTTTTTTGAATTTCTCGAATATCATTTATCAAAAACCCTGGCAAACTCTACTGATAAAAGCATTAAATGGATTTGGTGCGATGGTGTTAAAATACCTGCCGACAGTCAACTAAATAAGCAAAGTATACTCGGGTCAAAGCAAATAGAAACCGAAGCCTGGTTAGGCGTTGATGGGCAAGATATCTACAAAATGGTTATTAAATTCGGTCCCCGTTCTATTAAAAATCTAATTAACGGGATTTCGATAATGGATTGTATCCCTGGTGAAGAATTAAAAGATTGGATAAACCTTTGTACAGATAGCAAGGAGATTGAACTGCAATTAAATTAATATGTACTGTCATGTGCAAAGGTCATCAATGTAGAACACCAGTCCCAACCCTAACTCCAAATTTGTTTTAATACTATACTCCTAAAACGGCGCTTTCTTAAACAAGCCATAACCCGGTTTGTATGTAAACTATATTGATGATATAGTTTAATGATTAGCCGTTACTTCACTAAAAAAGCTTTGAAAAACGGAGCCCAGATATTAAAAGCCGCTTTCTTTAGTTTCATAAACAACAGGGCCCTTAGTTTAAGTGCGTCACTGGCCTTTTATACCATTTTCTCATTAGCGCCGTTGCTGTTGTTAATGATATCAATTACCGGAATCTTTTTCGGCAGAGATGCCATGCAGGGTAAAGTTTTTTCGGAAATTAACGGTATGGTGGGTAATGATGCTGCAAAGCAAATACAAGATACGATTAAGACCCTGGAAACATCGGGTAAGTCCACCATTTCAGTCATTATTGGTATTGTTACGTTAACTATAGGCGCAATTTCCGTTTTTGGCGAAATTCAGGATTCGGTTAATATTATCTGGCAGGTGAGGGTGCGCCCGCAAAAGGGCTGGGGCAAATTAATCAAAGACAGGTTGCTGTCTTTGTCCATCTTTATCATCCTGGGTTTTCTGTTACTGGTTTCGCTGTTTATTAACGGTGCCTTGTTGGCCCTGAACGACGGGCTGCAAAACTTTTTACCCGACCTTACCATCGTTTTGTTCAACACGCTGAACGTTGTTCTCAGTTTCGTGGTAACGGTTGTGATTTTCAGTGTCATTTTTAAAGTTATTCCCGATGTACGAACCCGGTGGAGAGATATTGCGCCGGGGGCAATATTCACGGCCCTTTTGTTTATGCTCGGCCGGTTACTGATTGTTTTCTATATAGAAAGGTCGGGAGCCAGCTCAACCTATGGGGCTGCAGGGGCATTAATTGTAATCTTACTCTGGATATATTACACCGCGGCCATATTTTACTTTGGTGCCGAAGTAACCCGTGCATACACTGATTTTAAGGGCCTTAAAATTGTGCCTGCACCATTTGCCGTACAGGTAGAAGAAAGAGAGCGGGAATAAAGCCACGACATCTATACATCAACTTATCTTGCTATCACTGGTGGCTTGTGGTTTAGGTAACATCATTATTACCAATGTTGAACCATGAACATTAGTACTATGATTATATGTATTATTGTTTCTGCTGTTTAATGATGAATTCTAATTTTGAACACCAGATATCCTCGTTTTATCTGCTGCTTAATTGTTAGCAACCAGCAACCCTTCTTAAGCCCTATAGACCTACTGTATACATGAAAAGACAAGCTGCCTTTTACGTTATCCTTTTATCCGTTTTTTTGCAGGCATTTACACCTGCCCGGGCGCAACTGAGGCCAGGTATCGATTATCCAGCCGAAATAGAAAACCCGGAAATATTAGGCATCAACAAAGAGCCTTACCATACTACCCTGATGCCCTACGCCGATATGCAGGAAGCATTAAAAGCTAACCGGCATGCATCATCGTACAGCCAAAGTCTGAACGGCCCATGGAAGTTCTCCTGGGTGCCAAGCCCCGAAAAACGGGCGGTCAATTTTTATGAGCTCAATTATGATGTATCTAAATGGGCAGAAATACCGGTTCCCTCTAACTGGGAGGTGCAGGGCTATGGTTCGCCGTTTTACCGTAACCTGGGCTACACCATCAAGCGCGATTATCCAAGAGTGATGAGCGAGCCTGATAAGCGCTACACCGCTTATGTAGAGAGAAATCCGGTAGGCAGTTACCGCCGCGATTTTACGTTACCTGCTAACTGGGCGGGCAGGCGTGTCTTTGTTACCTTTGATGGGGTCGACAGCGGGTTCTTTTTATGGGTTAATGGTAAAAAAGTAGGTTACAGCGTAAATAGCCGTAACGCTGCCGAATTTGATTTAACACCGTACCTGCAGCCCGGAAAAAATACGATTGCGGCCGAAGTTTACCAGTACAGCTCCGGCACCTGGCTCGAAGACCAGGACATGTGGCGCTTGCACGGCATATTCAGAAATGTAACCTTGTGGAGTGCACCTCAGGTACACATCCGCGATTTCTTTTTTAAGCAGGATTTAGATAAAAACTACACTAATGCAGAGGTAGAAGTATCTGCCAAAATCAAAAATTACAATAGCAAAGATGCTGCGGCTACCGATTTAACAGCTTTGCTATATGACGACAAAGGTACCGTGGTTGCACAAAGCGCTGTTAAAGGCAGCAAATTGCCATCGGGTAAAGAAGAGCAGGTTGCCCTTAAGTTTGCCGTAAATAACCCCAGCAAATGGACAGCCGAAACGCCTTATTTGTATACGCTGGTACTCAAATCGTCTCAGGGCGAAATACTGTCGCAAAAAGTGGGATTCCGTAAGCTGGAAACCAAAGGGCGGGTGTTTATGGTTAACGGCGTGCCAATTAAACTGAAAGGCGTAAACCGCCATGAGCATTGGTCGGACGTGGGGCATGCCATCACCGAAGAGCAGATGATTCGCGATTTGGAAGTCATCAAGCAAGGTAATTGTAACCATGTGCGTACCTGCCATTACTCTGACGATCCGCGGTGGTACGAATTATGCGACCAGTGGGGCATCTGGCTGGTGGCCGAAGCTAACATGGAATACCATGGTTACGACCGTAAGTTTGATGAAGAGCCAACCATCAAAGCGGCTATTGTAGACCGTAATGTGGCCAATGTAGAAAATTTTAAAAACCATCCGTCAGTCATTATCTGGTCGTTAGGTAATGAAGGCGGCATTGGCGGTACCAACGTTGGCGCAGCGCTTACGGCCGTTAAACAAATTGACCCCTCAAGGCCAGTACATTACGAGCGTTATGGCGTAGGCGCCAATAACCCTGCCGATTTAGATGGCCGGATGTATGGTACTGCTGCCGATTATGTAGCGGTGGCCAAAAACCCGACGCTAACCAAACCCTTTTATATTTGCGAGTTTGTGCATGCCATGTTTAACTCTATGGGGTCGTTGGATGAATATTCGGCAGCCTTTGATAATAACCCGGAAATTTTAGGTGGTGCTATATGGGAATTTCAGGACCAGGCCTTATGGAATAAACGTGACCCTAAGCACCCCATTTTAGCTTATGGCGGTGGTTTTGGCGAGTATCCTAACGATCATTACTTTATTCATAAAGGTGTGGTGGCCTGGGACCGCAAAACAGTAAAACCTCATTATCCCGAAATGAAAAAAGCATTTCAGTGGATAACGACCAACTTAGCCGAACCGGCTAACGGTATGATTGCTATCCGGAACAAATACCAGTTTATTAACCTGGATGGCTTTGAAGGCAAGTGGAGCCTCTCTGAAAACGGCGTTGAAATTCAAAACGGAAGTTTTCAGTTACCCAACATTCCGGCCCGGCGCGAGGGCAGGGCATATATTCCGTATAAAGTAGCAAATCCTAAACCCGGAGCCGAATACTTTTTACGCGTATCATACCTGCAAAAGGGGGCGCAATTGTGGTCGCCAAAAGGTTTCGAAATTGCAGCCGACCAGTTTAAACTGCCAATAAATACGCTGCCTAAAACTGAGGCTGTTACTACTGTTCCGGTTACTTATAACCAGGATGCAAACGCTATTAAAATAAATGGCAAGGGCTTTTTTATAACGATTAACAAGCAAACAGGTTTAATTAGCGAGATTAACAAAAACAACACCAACCTGATACTGCCTGATGGCGGCCCGAAAGTGCACCTATGGCGCGCGCCGCACCGCAATGATGATATGTGGGCCTATGGGCTTTGGGAAAAATATGGTGTGCAAAGCCTGCAGCATAGCCTGGTAAAAATTAACGCGAAGCAAGTTAACCCCGGTGTAGTTAATGTAACCGTAGTAACCAAAGAAACTGGTAAAGAAGGGTTTGGCGTTTACCATACCGCTACTTACCTGGTTAGTGGCGACGGCAGCATTAAAGTAAATAACGACCTGCAGTTCACGGGCCTTAAAATTAATCTGGCCCGCATAGGGGTGCGCATGCTACTTAATAAAAAACTCGACCACATGGCTTTTTATGGACGCGGTCCGTTTGAAAATTATTCTGACCGTAAAAGTTCGGCCGAAACCGGTGTGTATAATATTGGGGTAAACGACCAGTACGAGTACGAGAAGCCGATGGAAAGAGGTAACCATGAAGAAGTGCGCTGGGCAAAAATGACCGGCAGCAATATCTCGCCGCTTACCATACAAGCAGACGCGAATTTGATGCAGGTTGCTGCCTTGCCGCATACCGATGAGCAGATGTTTCCGGTTGAATACAAAATAGATTTACCGGCCAGCAATTCCACTGTTTTGTGTGTATCCACCAAAACCCTGGGCGTAGGCTCGGCAAGTTGCGGCCCGAGGCCATTAGCTCAGTACCAGGTTTGGTCGGAGCCAACTTCGTTTAGTTATACCATTAAACTTTAAATAATAAACTCAATAACTTGAGCCGATGAAATAGGATGTACATCATTTTATTTCATCGGCTTCATTTTGAACACAACAATCCTCATTTAGCTTAAAAATAGATTGACGGCATCAGGCAACTTTGTGCTATTAATTATTAAACATTATGGCACATCAACAAGAAAACAATAAGGTTTGGTTTATTACCGGCTCGTCGCGTGGGTTTGGACGCATTTGGGCTGAGGCTGCATTGAAACGCGGCGATAAAGTAGCAGCTACAGCACGTCAACTGGAAAGTATTGCTGATTTGAAAGAACAATTTGGGGATAAGGTATTAACCCTGGCCCTTGATGTTACCAATGCCGAACAGGTGAAAGCAACAATACAACAGGCCCATGCCCATTTTGGCCGGTTAGATGTGGTATTAAACAACGCCGGTTACTCTTTGGTAAGCACTATTGAAGAAGCTAGTGCCGATGATATCAGAGCGCTTTACGAAACCAATATCCTTGGGCCGGTTGCCGTTATCCAAGCGGCCTTGCCTATACTTCGTCAGCAAGGCTACGGGCACATACTGGGTACCTCGAGCAACTTAGGTCATGTTACCTTGCCGGTCATTGGTTACTATTGTTCTTCTAAATGGGCTTTCGAGGCTATTTACGAAAGCTTGGCCGAAGAGGTAAAGCAGTTCGGGATCAAAGTAACCATCATTGAGCCTGGAGCCTATGCTACTGAGTTTGGCAGCCAGGAATCATTAAAGTTTTCAGCTGGAATGAATGAGTATACTGCATACAAGGAAAGTTTTTTCCTAAGCCTGCGGGGTATGGAGCGTGGTGACCCGAACGCAACGCCCAACGCTATATTTCAGGTGGTAGACGCCGAAAATCCGCCGCTACGCATCTTTTTAGGAAGTCATAATTTACCCTGGACACGCGCTGCTTATCAAGACCGGTTAGCTACCTGGGAAGCATGGGCTGAGGTATCAAATGCTGCGCAAGGCGAGGCAAAATAGTGGTTACAAAAAATACATCTTATTGACAGTAAGAAAACTACGATAGCCGATACTTGATTAATACCGGCTATCGTATATAACCTTTAAGTATGAAAAAGCAAGAAGCCATTCATTACGAGTTTAACTCCATTGCCGATGCCCACCGGGCGTTTGGTTTACCCAAGCCGTTACATCCGCTCATCAGCTTAATCAATGGCGCAACCGTGCCCGACGGTGTAAGTACACCTGCCGGTTCTCACGTGCTTAATTTCTACAAAATATCTTATAAAGCCCGGTTGAGCGGAAAGTTAAGATATGGGCAGCATCACTATGATTTTGATGGAGGCGGTTTGTTATTTGCTGCACCCAGGCAAATTGTAGGTAATTATGCTGATGATGATACTTCGGCTGCTAATTGTTCTGTCTACACGTTACTCATTCATCCCGATTTTTTACAAGGACATCCATTGATTCAAAAAATAAAGCAGTACGGTTTTTTCTCTTATTCCGTAAATGAGGCTTTACATTTATCTGAGCAGGAGAAAGACACTATCATTTCCATATTCAAGATGATTGAAACGGAGCTGAATAGCCGGATTGATGATTTTAGCCAGGATGTAATTATTACCCAGATTGAATTGCTGCTCAATTTTGCCAACCGTTTTTACAAGCGGCAGTTCATCACCCGTAAGGTTGTAAATAATGATTTGCTGCAAAAGCTGGAAAATATTCTCGATGAGCATTTTACGCAGCAGCAAGTACTCGGACAAGGGTTGCCTACCGTGGCTCACCTTGCCGAACAACTTAATTTATCGCCCAGTTATCTGAGCGATATGCTACGTTCGTTAACCGGGCGCAATGCACAACAGCACATTCATGATAAGCTGATTGAAAAGGCTAAAGAAATATTGTCAACCACCAGCATGTCGGTTAGTGAGGTGGCTTACAGCTTAGGGTTCGAGTATACACAATCGTTCAGCAAGTTGTTTAAAAGTAAAACAAGCTTATCGCCGCTCGAATTCAGGCAACAATTCAATTAAGCTACACTACAAACCTTCAAAAACAAAAGGCTCCTTTTTCAACGGTTTACGCGGGAGTAAATCAGGTCTTACGCTGGCCTGGTAAACAAAGGAGGCTACAATAACGGCAGCTTGTTTCAGGTCTTCCATCTGCAGGTGGTCATAATCGTCCATATTGCTGTGGTGGGTGCGGGTTTCATAGTCAATTTCATCCTGCACAAACTGGAAGCCCGGAATGCCCGCCCAGTCAAAAGAAAGATGGTCGGTAGAACCGGTATTAGTGGCCGATACAGTAGTGGCGCCCAAATCGTTAAAAGGAGCAAACCATTTAGTAAAAATGGGCTGAACTGCCGTATTATTTTGCGCATGTATGCCCCTGATTTTACCGGTGCCGTTATCTAAATTAAAGTAAACCGATACTTTGGCCTGTTCCGGCTTTAGCTTGTATGTTTTACTATCAATAAAATGATTTTTTACATAGTTATAAGAACCAAACAGTCCCTGTTCTTCGCCGTCCCAAAGGGCCAGCCGAATGGTACGTTTGGGTTTTAAACCTAACGAATCCAAAAGCCGCATGGTCTCCAGCATCACAATACAACCGGCGGCATTATCGGTAGCCCCCGTGGCTGCCGTCCACGAATCCAAATGTCCGCCCAGCATCACCAGTTGCGATTTCAATTTGGCATCAGTGCCTGGTATTTCGCCTATTACATTATAGCCTTTTGTGTTTTGGGTAGAAAACCTGCCTTTAACCTCGCAGGCAATCTCAACACGTTGCCCCGACTGGCAAAGTCTTTTAATTTTTTGCGCGTCTTCTAAAGCAATGCTGATTTGCGGTAGAGTTTCAGGGTCGGTTAACTTATAGCCATAACTGCTCTGCACAAATACGTTTCCGTTGATACTCTGCCTCCCGCTAAAAATGATGGCTAAAGCGCCGGATTTTTTAAGTGTCATATCAAGTCCGGCCAGTTTACGCATAAAGGCAATTTCGCTTTCTACCTCTTCGCGCTTTTCCATGTACTTATCCTTGAGATTTGCCAGCGCGGTATCAGCCAGGCGTGTAGCTGTAGGCTTAAAAGCGCCATCCAGTTGGGGCGCCTTGCCGGTAAGTAAAACAAACTTATTTTTAAAATCGGGCATGTGTTGCTGGAGGTAGGTACTATCCATATATTGCTGCGGACTAATAACTACCACTTGACCTTTTTGCAAACCTTTAGTATTGGGCGACCACGGGTTTGGGTAAGCCCTAAGCGGCGTTACATAAGGCGCCGTCATGCTGATGGCAAATGATTCTAAATCCCATTGTTTGCCAAACTCGCCCCAGGGTTCGGTTTTGGCATTGGCTAATCCCCACTTTTTCATGGTTGCTACCGTCCAGTCAGCCGCGTGCCGGTAGCCCTCGGAATTGGTTAGCCTCGGGCCGGCTACATCGGTTAAGTAATGGGCAATATGCGGAATTTGCGAACTGCTGAACTCTGCCCGGCGTATGCGGTTAAATACGGCGGTGTCGGGCTGGTCGGCCTGTGCTTGTGCAAAGCAGCAAGGGGATAAAAATAGGGCGGATAAGAGGCTAAATATCAGGCGTTTCATGTGCAAGTTGAAAGCCCTTAAGTTAATGAAAAATATAATTTAAAATACTTCGCCTACGTCAATAAATAAGCCATGCGAGCCCTGCCGTCCAAAACCATAATCAATAGCAATATTGGTACGCGAGGTTTTGTTGAGTTTGAGCCTTAGGCCCGGCCCAATGGCGGGCTGTATGCGTTGCAGACGAGTACCAGGCTCGGCTGATAGAGTTTGTGCGTTGGCAAATAAAACACCGCCAATTAAACCATTGCGGGTTAGGTTAAAACGATATTCGCTTTCCAAGTAAAACATTTGTGCTCCCCTGAACCGGCCCTGTATATAACCCCGGCCCGTGGCTGAGTTGGCATCCCACGAACTGCTGGGCAAGTTGAGGTAAGAGGGCCTGCCGTTTAACACCACCCAATTATACGACCAAAAGGCCAGTACATTTTTAGAACCGTACGGAAAATTAACATACTTACGCAAATCAACAATCAGCGAACGCCAGTTGGAGGTACTGCCCAGCCATTTATTACTGTTGCGGTATTGCAAACTGCCATACCAGCCTGTATTCGGGTTAATAGAGTTATCGCGCGAGTCGTGCAGTATGTTGAAGGTAAGGCCCGAAGCTACCGAACGGGAAGATTTTCCGTAACGTAAATAAGCCGAAGGTTGCCCGTCGAGCGGGGTTTCCTGGGTAATGTTCCAATGGGCATCAATGGCGTAGCCTAACCCGGCGTACCAGTTACCGCTGATGTGGCGCAGGGCCGTCTCATAAAAACGGGCAAACGAAAAATCCATCGGCTCTTCATCCTTAATGTTTGAATTACTACCCAAACCAAACGTGCTTTGCGGGTACTGGTAAAACCGGTAATCTCCTACAAAAACATAATCGTTTTTTTTAGTCCAGAATGCGGTTTGTATAGGCACAATCACCTGCTTGTTTTGGGTGTAGGAAACACTACCCACTACGGTAGATACACGCGACTTTGGACCGGTGCGGAAGGCAATATTACCCGACAATACAATAGCCAGTTTTGATACCAGTGTATAGCCCAAAGCAGGCACCACCGAAATAATAGGCTTACCCGTGATAGAATCATTTTCTTTAGAGGGCTTAAGATGAAACAGTGACCTAAAAACATCCGGCAAATCTTTTTGGTCGCTGGATACCGTATCTCTTTTTAATGTATCAGTTACCTTTTTTTTACCGGTGAGCAATTGCGGCAGCGACACGCTGCGGTCGGTTTGCGCAATTGCACTGTTAAATCCTAATCCGGTTAAAAGCAGACCAATTATAGATGCTTTTAACAGCAGCGCTGTCATAGAGGCTTTGGTGCTATTTATATCGATGCAGGAACGGCAAAAAAGTGTCAAAACCAAGTGTGTTTAGTGATAACCATTGCTGTATATGTTTTATACGAAGCACATACAGTTTAAGACTCAAAATTGAAAATTATTTTTCGGAGTACTATAAGCTTTCATAATTTTTAAAATTCTCCGACATAGCCGCTTGTTTGCTGGTAGTTAGTTCAATAAACTGAGACTTTAATTTTACAAAAGGCAAAGCTTTTACCCCGTGTTTTAATTCATACCTTGTCCGTTTTAAGGTTTCTCATGATGAAAAGTGCTGTTTATACCATGTTGCTGGCTGCTTTGCCGTTTTTGCAGGTGCAGGCTCAGGCGGTAGATAAATCAAAAAGTAACGTTGCACAAGACCGGCAGCAGTTACTGCAACAACTGCAAATTACCACCCTGCGCCGCGGACCCGACCCAGCTTTGGTTAAGGCACTAGACCCTAACAGCGAATTGGGGAAGGTGGGTTTATATGGCAAAATACCGGAGGCATTGGTTTTAAATAATGGTAAACCGGTAACTACCGCTAAACAATGGTGGCAACAACGCAGGCCTGAACTAATAGAGTTTTTTGACCGCGAAGTTTATGGCCGTGTGCCGAAAGATATGCCGAAGGTAACCTGGACGGTAAGCAGCCAGGTAAACGCCAAGCATCATCAAGTACCCGTAGTCATTAAAACTTTAAAAGGGCACGTTGATAACAGCGCTTACCCGGATATAAACGTTGACATCCAGCTGGTAGTTACCCAACCGGCAAAAGTTAAAAGGGCAGTGCCTGTGATGATGGAACTGAGTTTTCCGGAAGATTTCAGGCAGCTGACCGGCCCGGCTGATACCACCAATTTATGGCAGGATGAAGTATTGGCCAAAGGCTGGGCTTACGCTATGCTGCTGCCAGTAAGCATTCAGGCAGATAATGGTGCCGGACTAACGCAGGGCATCATTGGATTGATGAACAAAGGGCAGTTTCGTAAACCGGACGACTGGGGCGCGGTACGTGCCTGGGCCTGGGGTGCCAGCCGGGCGCTGGATTATATGGAAACCGACCATTCGCTTGATGCTAAAAAGGTTGCTTTAGAAGGACACTCGCGCTATGGCAAAACAGTGCTGGTAGCCATGGCTTACGACCCGCGTTTCGCTATGGTTTACAGCAGCTCATCAGGCGAGGGCGGAGCCAAGTTGCACCGCCATAACGCCGGCGAACAGGTCGAAAATATTTGCTCAACCGGGGCTTACCACTGGATGGCAGGCAACTTTTTAAAATATGCCGGTCCGCTCAATTGTACTGATTTACCCATTGATGCGCACGAACTTATTGCTTTAGCAGCACCCCGCCCGGTTTTTATAGGTGTAGGGGCTAACAAGGATGATTGGGCAGGACCAAAAGGCACCTTTATGGCCGAAGTAGCCGCCGGTCCGGTTTATCGTTTGTTGGGTAGAAAAGACTTAGGCACAGTTACTTATCCGGTGGTAGACCAAACCATAGCCAGTGGCGACCTGGCTTTCCGGCTCCATCATGGCGGGCACACCCCGGCATTAAACTGGCCCTACTTTATTCAGTTTGCTTCCAGGTATTGGAAATAGAGCCTTGATTTGCTCATAAAAAAGCCCATGCTCAAACAGCTAATTATTGCTGCCCGACGCATGGGCTTTTGGGTTTGTGACGGTTATTTAATTCCAGCCACCGCCCAACGAGCGGTATAAATCTGACACAGCATACAACTGGTCTCGTTTAATAGAAGCCAGTTCTAACTCGCTTTGCAATACATTGCCTTGAGCAGTAATTACTTCCAGGTAATTAGCCAGTCCATTTCTAAACAGCTGGTTGGCATTCAGCGTAGCTTGCTGTAAAGTTTTTACTCTGTCGGCAGCTATTTGCTGTTGTTGCTGCAGCTTTTCAAGTTTAACCAAAGCATCCGATACTTCACCTACAGCCGTTAACACGGTTTGTCGGAACTGCAACACCGTTCTTTCGCGGGTAATTTTAGCCACCTGGTAATTGGTGCTCAAAACCTTACGATTAAGTAATGGCTGCACTACACTGCCTGTTACAATACCAAACAGCGAAGCCGGTACATTAAACCAATTACTGGCTTTAAATGAGTTAACACCACCGCCTGCGGTAATCCGTAACGCCGGATACATTTCGGCTTTGGCAAGCCCTACATTGGCATTGGCAACAGTTAAATCCAGTTCAGCGCTTTTCACGTCCGGGCGACGGCTTAATATGGCCGATGGTACACCAGCGGTAACAGGGGAGGCAACCATCATTTGAGTAAGAGCCGTAGCCCGGTCAATACCCGATGGTAACTTGCCGGCCAGCACGCTCAGCGCATTTTCCTGAAGGGTAATGTTCTGCTCAAACTGCGGTATTAGTTTTTGAGCCGCCTGCTGTTGCGCTTGTGCCTGCTGTACAGCCAACAGGGTAACCTGACCGGCATCATACTGTAATTTTACAATGCGCAGGGTACTGTCATTCAATCGCTCGTTCTTTTTGGCAATGTTTAATTGCTCGTCCAGCATCAGCAAATTATAATAACCTTGCGAAACCGCAGCAACAATCTGGGTTTGTATAGCTTTACGGGCTTCCTGGGTTTGCAGGTATTGAGCCAGCGCCGCCTGTTGCCGGGTACGAATCTTACCCCATATGTCTGCCTCCCACGATAGCTGCAAGCTGGCCGAATAATCCTCGATGTGCTTAGTGCCGATGTTAAACTGGCGGATGCTGACACCGGTTAGGCTATTGTCAGACGGACGATTACTGCTGGCTGATACGTTAACACTGGCCTGTGGCACATAATCCCATTTTACACGGCGGAACAACAGATTAGCCGATTCGATATTCTTTAGCGCTATTTGCAAATCATAGTTTTTACGGATAGCGCTATCCAGTAACTGTTGGAGTGGCCGGTCGGTAAAAAAGCTTCTCCAGGGTATGTTTGCAATGCTGGTAGTATCGTCGGTACGTGTGTCGTTCCTGAAAGTTGTAGGTAAAGCCGGGGTGGGAGTTACCTGGTCTTTGGTAACCTTACAGGCACTCAATACAAACAGTATTAGGGCCGGTAATAAATATTTAGTTTTCATGACTTTGATGAATTGAAAATTGTGATTAATAGTCTTGCAACTGGTAAGGTTCGGGTTGTGGATGGTCGGATGAATTTACATCACCGTTCAATACCGCTAATGGTACGCCGGTAATGCGCTCTTGCAAGCCCTGGAAAATGACGAACAACACCGGAATGATGAACAAGCCTAATATAACGCCCGACACCATACCGCCGGCCGCGCTCATGCTGATGGAGTGGTTACCTTGCGCAGATGGGCCGGTAGCAATACTCATCGGGAATAAACCAAACACAAAGGCCAACGAAGTCATCACAATGGGGCGGAGCCTTAACCTCGATGCTTCCAGCGCCGAGTCGATTAGCCCGTGACCAGCCTTGCGGCGCTGAACGGCAAACTCCACAATCAGAATAGCATTTTTGGCCAGCAGGCCGATGAGCATAATGAGCGCTACCTGTACGTAGATATTGTTTTCAATACCGGTAAGGCCTAACACTACAAATACACCTAAAATACCTGTAGGGATAGATAGGATAACTGCCAGAGGCAACAAATAGCTTTCATATTGTGCAGAAAGCAAGAAGTAAACAAACACCAGACACAAAGCAAACACAATAGCTGATTGCCCGCCCGATGAAATTTCCTCACGGGTTTGACCCGAAAACTCGAATGCAAAGCCTTGTGGTAATTGCTCTTTAGCGGTCTCTTGTATGGCGCGGATGGCATCACCCGAACTGTAGCCCGGCTTAGGGATGGCGTTGATTTGTATAGAGTTAAACAAATTATAACGCGATGCCGTTTCTGAACCGTAAACTCGGGTTAGGTTAACCAGGGTATTGATAGGCACCATTTCGCCTTGTTTGTTTTTCACAAATACACGGTCTATAGAGGCCGGGTCGGTGCGGTCGGCAATGTCTGCTTGTACTACCACACGATAATATTTACCAAAGCGGTTAAAATCTGATGCCTGGGCGCTACCAAAGTAGGCCTGCATGGTTTGCAGGATATCTTTAACACTAACGCCTAATTGGTTAGCTTTGTCATCGTTTACTTCTAGCTGTAATTGCGGGTAATCGGCTTTAAAAGAAGTGAAAGCGTAAGCAATCTCTTTTTTCTGCATCAGCTTGCCGATAAAGTTGTTGGCTATACCACTAAATTTATCCAGCTTGCCACCGGTTTTATCCTGCAGCACAAAATCAAGTGCCTCTACGTTACTAAAGCCTGGTACAGTCGGGAAGCTGAACACGAAGAAGGTGCCGCCTGTTACACCGGCCAGTTGCCCCCTGATTTCATTTTGGATAGCTTCGATGTCTTTTACTTTACCGCGTTCTTCATTAGGTTTCAGTAGTACGAAAGCTACCGCGGCCGATGGGCTGTTGGAGTTGGTTAACAGGTTAAATCCTACTATCGACGTAACAAACCTTGATGACGGCAATGCGCGTAGTTTATCCTCGGCAGCTTGCAGCACTTTGGTTGTACCATCTAAGGATATACCTGATGGGGTAGAAACAGATATGGCCACAAAGCCTTGGTCTTCAGTAGGGATAAAGCCCGATTTGGTAGTGCTTACCATATAAACCGTAACCGCAGTTACTACGGCCAGGGCACCCATGCTTAACCATCTGTGTTTAACCAGTAATTTTAGGCCGCCCACATAACGATTGGTAATGTTATTAAAGGCAGTGTTAAAACCGGCATAAAAACGATTTTTAAAGCTTGGTTTGGTTTGATGCTCGCCTGCTGGAGCATGGTTGCTTTTCAAAAATAAAGCCGCCAGGGCAGGGCTCAAAGTCAATGCGTTTACTGCCGAAATAACAATGGCGATAGACATGGTAAAGGCAAACTGCCGGTAAAATATACCGGTTGAACCTGTCATAAAACCTACCGGTAAAAATACAGCCGCCATAACCAGGGTGATAGAGATGATAGCGCCGGTAATTTCGTGCATGGCCTTTGTGGTAGCTGCTTTAGGCGCCAGGTGCTCATGTTCCATCTTGGCATGCACGGCTTCGACCACCACAATGGCGTCATCCACCACAATACCAATAGCCAGCACCAAAGCAAAAAGCGTAAGCAGGTTAATGGAGAAGCCAAACAGGTTCATGAAAAAGAATGTACCCAGAATGGCTACCGGCACCGCAATAGCTGGAATAAGCGTAGAGCGGAAATCCTGAAGAAAGATAAATACCACGATAAACACTAAGATAAATGCCTCAACCAAGGTATGCTCTACCTGGTTAATAGATTCATCAAGCGCTGTTTTAGTGCGGTAAAACTGGTTATATTTTATACCGGCCGGAAAATCTTTTGAGGCTTTTTCCATCACTTTGTCTACGGCAATCTGGATGTCGTTAGCGTTGGAGCCTGCTAACTGGATTAAACCAATAGCGATACCATCTTTACCATTAAGGTGAGTGATGCTGGAGTAAGAGTAAGCGCCTAGCTCTACACGGGCTACATCTTTTAAATGCAATATCGAACCGTCGGCATTAGCACGGATGGCAATATTGTCGTAATCTTCAGGGCGAGTAAGTTTGCCTTTGTATTTAATTACGTACTCAAACACCTCTTTACTGCGTTCGCCCAGTTTACCGGGAGCGGCTTCCAGGTTTTTATCCTGAATAGCAGCCATTACTTCGGCAGGCGTAATTTTGTAGGCCGCCATCTGGTTAGGATTTAACCAAACGCGCATCGAGTAATCTTTTACACCGCCAAAAATAGTAGCCGAACCAATACCCGGAATCCGTTTAATTTCGGGAATAATGTTGATTTGGGCGTAGTTAGCCACAAAGGTCTGGTCGTATTTTTTAGGGTCTTCGGTGTATATACCAACCGCACCAATAAGGCTGTTTTGCTGTTTGGTGGTGGTGATACCTTGTTGTACCACTTCTGCCGGTAGTTGACTGGTGGCTTGGGCAACCCGGTTTTGTACGTTTACCGCCGCCTGGTCGGGGTTGGTGCCTTGCTTAAAATAAACGGTAATGGCTAATGAGCCGTCGTTGCTGGCGGTAGAACTCATGTAGCTCATGTTTTCTACCCCGTTGATGGATTCTTCGAGTGACGGAGCCACCGAGCGTAATACCGTTTCGGCGTTGGCGCCAGGATAAATGGCTGTAACCAACACCGCCGGAGGTGCAATATCCGGAAACTGCTGCAAAGGCAGTTTAAACAGGCCCAGCACACCCACAATCACCAGTAAAATAGAGATTACGGTAGAAAGTACGGGCCTTTCTATAAATTTTTGAAACATGACGTTGAAGTTTA
>CAJYSL010000037.1 GCA_913777515.1 uncultured Mucilaginibacter sp. | reverse complement strand
CGCAAATACGGTGCAGAATGGTATCAGGAACTGGAAGAAAAGCTGGCCGGTGCATAATACCTGCCGGTTATTAAATGCTTTTTCTATATTAGGGCAATAATCACTCTAAACAATATATTGTGAAAGGAATAATACTCGCGGGCGGTTCCGGAACCCGGCTGCACCCCTTAACCTTAGCCGTTAGCAAGCAATTAATGCCGGTTTACGACAAACCGATGATTTACTACCCGTTGTCGGTACTGATGCTGGCAGGTATTAAAGAAATCCTGATTATATCTACCCCGCATGATATGCCGCAGTTTCAAAAGCTGTTAGGGGATGGGTCAAGATTAGGCTGCAGGTTTGAGTACGCCGTGCAACCCGAACCTAACGGTTTGGCGCAGGCTTTTGTGATAGGCGCAGATTTTATTGGTACCGATAAGGTGGCGCTGATATTGGGTGACAATATATTTTACGGAGACGGGTTGTCGCACTTACTGCAGCAAAGTAGTGACCCGGATGGCGGTATGGTATTTGCCTACCAGGTTGCCGACCCGGAGCGTTATGGTGTGGTAGAGTTTGATGAGCAGCAGCGAGTCATATCGCTGGAAGAAAAACCTGCCGAACCTAAGTCGGACTTTGCGGTTCCGGGTTTGTATTTTTATGACAACGATGTGGTGGAGATAGCCAAGAACATCGCGCCATCGCCCCGGGGTGAATATGAAATTACCGACGTTAATAAAGAATACCTGAAGCGTGGTAAACTTAAAGTGGCCATATTAAGCCGTGGCACGGCCTGGTTGGACACCGGTACCTTTGCCTCCCTGATGCAGGCCGGTCAGTTTGTACAGGTTATTGAGGAACGACAGGGTATCAAAATTGCCTGTATTGAAGAGATTGCCTACCGCATGAATTTTATTAATGCTGAGCAACTGGCTGAGATTGCCGCACCGCTCACCAAAAGTGGTTACGGTCAGTTTTTACTCAAATTACTGAAACAAAAACGATAATTACGCTTTTGATATACAATACTAAAAGTCATCTCTTTGTGTAAAGAGATGACTTTTTAGTATAAAGACATTCAGATTCAACAGGCATTTTTAGGATATGACTACCGAGAACAGTTTTGATAAAAGCATAGAAGCATTATTAAAGGGTGAGCAAACAGAAATACAGCTGCCCGATTTAGATACCCTGGTGACTATAGAGCCCGCTTTAACCCTGCGGGATGCCATCAGGCAGTCTTTTCATGACCATGGCGTAGAGGTGGAGTTTAGTGGTAAAGGCAAGCACGAGCGTGGCGTGGTTATTGACCTCGACAGCGAATTTTTACAGCAAAAAGGGTTAGACCCGTTAATACTACACTTTGGGCAAACCGTAGTAAGAGTAAAAGCCTGAGTCGGGTAACGAAACAGGCTTTTACGCAATTAATATTTAGTATTGTAAAACTATGATGCTATAATATGCTGGGTTGGTTTAACGCCCATTTTTTTTACCGTTTGCATAATACCGGCAGCGTCAAAACCGCATTCGGCCCATAGTTCTGGTTGTTCGCCATGTTCAATTACAGCGTCAGGTATACCTAAGCGAATAACTTCAGCCTGGTATTTATGGTCGGCCATAAACTCCAGTACTGCACTGCCTGCGCCACCTTCCAGGCAACCATCTTCTACCGTAATTACTTTATTGAATTTGGTAAATACCTCATGCAGTAAAGCTTCGTCAAGCGGCTTCACAAAACGCAAATCGTAATGGGCCGGGTCGTAACCTTCTTCGTTCAATGCGGCAACGGCTTTAACTACCTCATTACCTATGGCGCCGATAGAAAGAATAGCTATATCTTCACCGTCACAAATCTTACGGCCTTTACCTATCGGTATAGCTTTCATAGGGCGCTGCCAGTCAACCATTACACCATTACCTCTTGGGTAGCGTATAGTAAACGGACCAACATTCTCCTGCTGAGCAGTATACATCAGGTTGCGCAGTTCCTCCTCGTTCATCGGGGCTGATACCACCATGTTAGGAATGCAGCGCATATAAGCTAAATCGTAAGCCCCGTGGTGAGTCGGCCCATCAGCGCCTGCAAAACCTGCACGGTCAAGACAAAGTACTACGTTGAGCTTTTGTATAGCTACATCATGCACTACCTGGTCGAAGGCGCGCTGCATAAAACTGGAGTAGATATTACAAAACGGCACCAAACCCTGCGATGCCAGTCCGGCCGAAAAGGTAACCGCGTGCTGTTCGGCAATACCCACGTCAAAGGCACGCTCAGGCATGGCCTTCATCATCAGGTTAAGCGAACAGCCAGACGGCATAGCCGGCGTAATACCCATAATTTTAGGATTTTGCTCAGCCAGTTCTATAATGGTATGCCCAAATACATCCTGGTATTTTGGTGGTTGTGGCTTTTCGTAATAGGTCTTTTTAATTTCGCCGGTAATTTTGTCGAACAAACCAGGGGCGTGCCATTTGGTCTGGTCTTTTTCGGCCAGTGCATAACCTTTGCCTTTAACGGTAACGCAATGCAATAATTTAGGGCCGGGAATATCGCGTAAATCGCGCAGCACTTTTACCAGGTGTTTTACATCGTGGCCGTCAATCGGACCAAAGTATCTGAACTTAAGCGCCTCAAAAAAGTTGCTTTGTTTCAGTACAGTTCCCTTGATGCTTTTCTCTATTTTCTTGGCATATTTCAAAGCATCCGGACCAATAGCCGAAAGTTTGGAGAGTACATAACCGATATCGGCCCTAAAGCTGTTATAAGGCTTGGAGGTTGTAATGTCAGCCAGATATTCTTTTAGTGCCCCTACATTGGGGTCGATAGACATGTTGTTGTCATTCAAAATAACCAACAGGTTACTGTTGGCAATACCCGCATGGTTCAGTGCTTCAAAGGCCATACCTGCCGTCATGGCACCATCACCAATAACAGCTACATGCTGGCGGTCGCTCTCGCCTTTATAATGCGAAGCCACGGCCATACCCAACGCGGCAGAAATTGAAGTTGAGGAGTGACCCACTCCAAAAGTGTCATACTCGCTTTCCGAACGTTTCGGAAAACCACTCAGCCCTTTGTATATACGGTTGGTATGAAAGTTATCGCGGCGGCCGGTAAGTATTTTATGGCCGTAAGCCTGGTGGCCTACATCCCAAACCAACTGGTCGTAAGGCGTATTTAAAATGTAATGTAACGCAACCGTAAGTTCAACCACACCAAGGCTAGCGCCAAAATGGCCGCCATTCACCGATACCACATCAATAATGTACTGACGCAGCTCTTGACTAATCTGCTCTAAATCGTCTTCGCTAAACTGCTTTAAATCAGCGGGTGAATTGATTTTTTGAAGTAAATCTCCGGCAGGTACTTGCATGTAAATAGTTGAATATTATAACTTACAAAGTAAGCTATTTAAATTGGTATTTTGTTTCAAAAATTGCAACAGCATGTTGTTTAAAGGCTGTTTGGGCAGGAGTGGTGTGGCCGTCGTGGCCTGTTATTACACTCCAGTAAATCATTGGTTAATCATTTACAATCATGGCGTTGGTTTTGTTTCTCAAATTTTATCTAATTTTTATTTAAAAAGTACTTTCAAATACAAAGTAAAATAAAAAATTTGTTAACGCAAAATCCTTACGAATAATTTAGCCATTTTTTATGTGACTTATCGAAAGCTTAGCATCACGCAGGCATGGATAAAATGAATCTTATCTGCATATTTGAGTATAAGTTACTCAGTAAATGAAATCTCTTAAACTACTCATCACAATTTTAGCAGCAACCATCTGCTTGTTAGCTGCAGGCTGCAGCAAGCACGAGCCAGGCGTATGGAAAAACGACGAAATACCCTCATCGCAGCGAGAAAATTTTCACGAAATAAACGCCACGCTGCTTGATGGTTTGCAAAAAAACAAACCCGGTATTGTGGAGAATTTAATGTCGAAAGAATTACTCGAAAATACCAATCTGCGTCGTACCATCGAACTTTGCAGCATACATATGCGCCCGGGTAAGAACACAATGCTGGATGAGTACTATATGGTGCATGAGCTTAAAAAAGAACAAAAAGTGAGTTCGCCCAAACGAGGTTTAAACTCTTATTACCTATTTTATCAACCCGCAACCCGCGAAATGTATACCGCTATGTATACATTGCAGGATGGCGCAGATAAATGGCTGCTTACGGCTATCTACAACAAGTTGGATTATGGATGGCGTATAACCGATTTAGATTTAAGTCCATATACAAACAACGGAAAAACAGCGGTAGAGCTATACCAGCAAGCCAAGCAAAAATATGAGAAGGGTTACTTGGTTGATGCCTTGAGTGTTATTGAACTGGCGCGTACATGCGCTTTTCCTAACATCATGTGGCATTACAAACAGCAGCCGGACATTGAGGGCTTTTACAGCAATTTAATCAAACGAATGAAGGAGACTTATCCGTTTCCGCTCGTGATAAAACAAGTGCCTACGCAGCCTAAAATTTTTAGAGTATTTAACCAAAATCGCCCGGAGGGTAGTTGTCCAATGATTTATTACATTTCTAAGTTTAATGTAAAAGACAGCGCAGCCGTAAAAAAAGAGCATGAAGCCGTAAAAAAAGTGATTGGCGAGGTGATGCCGGGTATTAATCAGGAGCGTAAATACATTTATTATACGGTTTTTAACGGGATGCCTAATTGGAAAAGCAAACATATTCCGTATCTCGAGATACGCGACGTGCTATAAATTTTGATTGAAGGCTTTTGTTTTAAATGTGGATTGGTTAAATAGAATAGTGTATGACAGATGAGAGTTTTGAAATTCGGCTGCCGCAATTTGAAGGGCCGTTTGATTTGTTGCTGTTTTTTATAGAGCGCGACGAGTTAGATATTCATGAAATTGCCATTGCCCGAATTACCGACGATTTTCTGAACTACATTCATCAGATGAGCAGCCTGAATATGGAGGTGGCCAGCGAGTTTATTTTTGTGGCTGCCACCTTAATGCGTATCAAAGCCAAAATGCTGCTGCCTCGTTACGAGGCAGAAACAGGCGAAAGTGAGGCCGATAGTAAAGAAGACCTGATTCGTAAACTGATTGAGTACAAAAAGTTTAAAGAAGTTTGTGAGCTGTTGCGCCCGCTGGAAGACGAGCGTTTTAAGCAGGAACGCCGGGGCAATATTGCTGCCGAACTGGCCGGTATCGAAGCCGTAGCCATGCCCGGCGAAGAACTGGCCGACTTGACCCTTTACCGTTTAATGCAGGTTTATGAGCGGGTGCATCGCCGTTACCTGAGCCGGTCTGAAGAGGTGACGCATACCGTGGTACAATACCCCTATACCATTGAACAGCAAAAAAAGGCCATTGATGATTTGCTGCGCATTAACGGGCGGCTCGATTTTGATGCGATGCTCAAAAATTCCGAAAATAAAGTACATTTTATATACAATTTTTTGGCGATGCTGGAGATGCTTCAGCAGGAGTTGATAGACATCCAAATAGGGCTTAATTACAATAATTTTTGGATTGCTTCCAAAACACCACGCTGATTTTGATTAACTTAGGCCCCTTGTAAACATCATGAAAAAAGACAAACTGATATTCCAATTATTAGACGATGAGCAGCAACGCCAGGAAGAAGGACTGGAGCTTATTGCGTCTGAAAACTTTGTTAGCAAACAAGTAATGGAAGCTGCCGGCTCGGTAGCCACCAACAAGTATGCCGAAGGCTTGCCCGGTAAACGTTATTACGGCGGATGCCAGATTGTTGACGAGATTGAAACCATTGCTATTGAGCGTGCTAAAGAACTGTTTAATGCCGAGTGGGTAAACGTGCAACCGCACTCGGGTGCACAAGCTAACGCCGCAGTAATGCTGGCCGTGCTGCAGCCCGGTGATAAAATTTTAGGCTTCGACCTTTCGCATGGCGGCCACTTAACCCATGGTTCTCCGGTAAACTTTTCGGGTAAGTTATATCAGCCTTTATTTTATGGCGTAAAAAAAGAAACCGGTTTAATTGATTACGAGCAACTGCGTGCTACTGCATTACAGGAAAAACCCAAGCTGATTATTTGCGGCGCATCTGCTTACTCGCGCGATTGGGATTACGCTTTCATCCGCCAGGTAGCCGACGAGATTGGCGCTTTGGTACTAGCCGATATTTCGCATCCGGCCGGCTTAATTGCCCGCGGCTTATTAACCGACCCGCTTCCGCATTGCCATATCGTTACTACAACTACGCATAAAACCTTGCGTGGCCCGCGCGGCGGACTGATTATGATGGGTAAAGATTTTGAAAACCCATGGGGACTTAAAACACCTAAAGGCGAGGTTAAAAAAATGTCGGCTTTGTTGGATGGTGCCGTGTTTCCGGGCACGCAGGGTGGTCCGTTAGAGCATATTATTGCTGCTAAAGCAGTAGCTTTTTACGAGGCGCTGAGCGATAGCTATATGAAATACATTGTACAGGTTAAGCAAAATGCCCAGGCTATTGCCAAAGCGTTGCTCGACTTAGGTTACGAAATTGTATCGGGCGGTACAGACAATCACCTGATATTAATTGACCTGCGCAACAAAGGTATATCGGGCAAAGCAGCCGAGAATGCATTGGTTAATGCAGATATCACCGTTAATAAAAACATGGTGCCTTTTGATGATAAGTCGCCGTTTGTAACATCGGGTATTCGCATTGGTACTGCTGCCGTTACCACCCGTGGTATGAAAGAAAAACAAATGGAGCAAATAGCCGAGTTAATTGATGCTGTAATTAAAGACCCGGAAAATGAACATTCTTTAAAGAAAGTACGTAAACAGGTACATGCGTTAACCGAAAAGTTTCCGCTGTACAACTAAACAAAACTATTGAGTAAGTAAAAGTGCATATGGTAATAGCGCATTGGCCGGTACCTGTAAATGAAGACGAGCGTCTGAAAGCGCTGGAGTCTTATGACATCCTGGATACCATCCCCGAAGCTGAATACGATGCACTCACCCGTTTAGCGTCTTATATATGCCAGGTGCCGCTTGCCTTCATCTCTTTTATTGATGGCAAGCGGCAATGGTTTAAATCTACCCTTGGCCTTACTATTGATGAGGTGCCCCGGGCCGATTCGTTTTGCCGGTACACCATTATGAGTGATAATCTCGTAGAGGTGGAAGATGCGCGGCTGCACGAAATATTTGCTGAAAGTGAATCGGTAAAGGGAGAATTCGGGCTTCGCTTTTATGCCAGCGCCCCGCTGATTGACCCCGACGGTTACCGGTTAGGCTCACTATGTATCTTCGACCAAAAACCTAAAGTACTTACTGCCGACCAGCGCGATGCCCTGCAAACACTGGCCAGCGAGGTAATGTCGCACTTGGCTATACGCAAGCAAAAAAAGGAACTTGAGTTCAGGCTTAGGCAGCACGAGGATTTTTTTACGCTTTTCAACAGTTCATCCGAAATACACCTCATTGCCGACGAAACTTCTAAAATTGAGCATATCAATAATGCGGTAGAAGCTATTATGGGGTATCAGCCCAGGCAAGTGATAGGCCATTCGCTTTGGGAGTTTGTGGTTGGTCAAAACCGCGAACAATTTGTTCCGCAGATAGAAATGGGTTTGCAAACCCATCATTCCTTTGAGCTGGAAACCTGCGTGTTAACCAAAAGCGGCGAAGAAAAGTGCATAAGTTGGTCGGCTATTAACCGTAATGGAAAATGGTATGCCAGCGGCCGTGACATCACTGAGCATAAAAAAGTGAGTGCCCAGTTGGAGCAACTCTCGCTGGTAGCCAGCAAGGTGAGTAATGGTGTAGCTATTACCGATGCTAATAACCGGATTATCTGGACTAACGAGGCTTTTGAAAACATAACAGGTTACAATTTTGCCGACTTATATAACCGGCAAATGGGTGATGTTTTTAAGGGTGACTACAGCGACCCGAAGATTAATAACCGCATACAAAACTTACTGAAAACCGAAAAAGCTTTTGAGGTTGAAGTAAAGATTGAGCATAAAGACGGCCATTTAATGTGGTTGTCGGTGATGAATTCGCCTGTTGTGGGTAACGACGGTAAGATTGAAAAGTACATCAAGATACTGCTCGATATTACCGCCCGCAAAAACGCAGAGAACGATTTGGAAATCCTGTCGTTTGCTTCGGCTAAATCACCAAGCGGTGTAGTCATACGTGATAAAGATGGCGTGATTGTATGGATTAATGAGGCTTTAGAGCGGATATTAGGGTACTCGCTTGGCGAGTTAAAGGGTAAAACCTTTGGCAATATGCTCATTGGCGAACATACCGATCTGAGAATTGCCAACCATGCCAAACAGGCGTATGATAAGAATACACCTTACGAGATAGAGATACAACTTTACAGAAAAGACGGTACTCCGGTTTGGGTTTTCCTGTCCAATAGTCCGTTTTTTAATGACGAAGGGCAGTTAGAGCGGCAGGTTACCGTTTGCGTAGATATTAACGAGCGCAAAATAGCCGAAAGCCAGTTAACCATGCTATCGCTGGTAGCCAGCAGCACGGTAAGTGGTGTAGTAATCAATAACAGCGAAGGCAAAGTAGAGTGGGTAAATACAGCCTTCGAAAACATTACCGGCTTCAATTTAGATGAGGTTAAAAACCAGCATCTGGGAGATGCGCTGAAAGGCGAACTAACGGATTACGGCATTATCGAAAGAACCCGGGAGCTGTCTAAAAATAAGCAGTCTTTTGAAATTGATGTGCTGGCCTACCGTAAAGACAGGGAGCCGATTTGGCTAACGGTTATCAATTCGGTAATACTGGATGATACCGGTGCCGTCAGCAAATACATCGAAGTTATTATTGACATTACGGCTAAGAAGAAGGCAGAGCAGGATCTAGTAGCCGCCAAGGAAGAAGCGCTGCAGTTGAGCCGCGCTAAAGATATGTTTATATCGGTAATGAGTCACGAGATACGTACGCCGCTTAATGCAGTGATTGGTATGTCGCATTTGCTGTCGCAGGATAACGTGGATGAGTCTCAAACCGAAAATTTAAATATTCTGAAGTTTTCTGCTGAGAATTTAATGACGCTTATTAATGATGTGCTGGATTTTGCTAAAATAGAAACCGGCAACATTGAGTTGGAACAAGCTAAAGTTGACCTACGCGATTTAGTACATAGCGTAGCCAGCTCTATGCAATTTAAGGCATCCGACCATCATATTTATTTTAAAGAAGACATTGCAGCTGATGTGCCCGACTGCATACTGGGCGACCGTACCCGCTTGGTGCAGATTTTACTCAATCTGGCTGGTAACGCCGTTAAGTTTACTGAGCAGGGTGGCGTAACCATTCAATTAAGTGTGGTTGAACAGAGCGCCGGCGAAGCAAAAATCAGGTTTTCGGTTAATGATACCGGTATTGGTATTGCCGCCGATAAAATCGATACTATTTTTGAATCATTTAAACAGGCTGATGCCGATACTACCCGTAAATACGGAGGCACCGGCTTAGGTTTGGCAATAACCAAACGTTTGATAGAGTTACATCATTCTAAAATAAATGTAGATAGCATACCCGGTGTAGGGTCGAGCTTTTGGTTTGAAATTAATTTTAAGAAAGCAAATAATACTGTTGTGGCTGATACTGATAGCGCCCTGAACGGGCTGGATATTAATGTGCTGGTAGTAGATGATAATCAGATTAATCGCTTATTGATTAATAAGGTTTTAAAGAAATGGGGTATTCAGGCTGAGTTTGCCGAAAACGGGCTGGACGCTGTTGAAAAAGTAACTGCCAAACCGGAATACGATGTGGTATTAATGGATATTCACATGCCGGTAATGGGTGGATTGGAAGCTACAGGCGTTATCCGCTCAAAAGATGAGGAGTATTTTAAACAGCTTCCTATCATCGCACTGACGGCTTCGGTGTTGAATAATCAATTAGGTGAAATCAAAGAATCGGGCATGAACGATTTTATCCTGAAACCTTTTGACCCTAAAAATCTGTACGAAAAATTGAGCCGATACCAGCGGCGATAAAAAAGCAGGAGCCGCCTTTTACAACAACTCCTGCCAATCGATTATAATTCAAACTTGCCGAGTATTTGTACGCTCATAACCCGGATAAAGTTTCGCATAATCTTAATGATTTAATAAGAATTTCTTAACAGCTTAGCTCTCAAAGTGTAAATTAGCGGTGGCACTTCATCATTTTGATAAAACTCATATTAATCTATACAGTGTAAGCAATAGCTGCAATGCTCAGTTTTAAACCGGGTACTTTAAGAAGTTCCTGTGCGCAGGCTTCAAGGGTTGAGCCTGTTGTAATAATGTCGTCAACCAGCAATACATGTTTTTCTTGTAATACATCAGGGTTGGTAATAGTAAATACCTGCTGCATATTGGTAAACCGTTCAAAGCGGTTCTTTCGGGTTTGTGTAGCTGTTTTTATACCCCGTATTAATTGATGCTCAACAACCGGAGCATTTAGTTTTTGAGCCAGACCCTGTGCAAAATGCGCACTTTGGTTATAGCCCCGCTCGCGCATCCGGCTTTTGTGCAGTGGCACCGGAATAATAGCATCAACATTTGAAAAGGTTGTAGTTTGCAAGAGCTGCTCGCCGGCAATAGTGCCAAGCTTATTGCCAATTGCCGGCATGTTTTTGTACTTGAGCTGATGCATCAGATGCTGCACATGCCCGCCTTTTTCAAAATACAGCAGCGCATATACACCCTGTAAGTCTACTTTACCCCAAAACTGCCGGGCCACAGCATTGTCAGGATGCAAATGAAAATCGGTGTACGGTAAATTAAAAAGACAGTGGGTACACAGCAACTGCTCAGAACCCAGCAAGCTACTGTTACATGCCTGGCAAAGCCGCGGAAACAGTAAGTTGATAAAATTGCCGAGATAAGTATTGTGCAGGTTCATGCACGGAAGTTACTTTATTAAAATACTCCTGCCAAGATCCGAGTTAAATTGAGATAAATAATCCAAAAAGGTCATTAAGAAATATTAAGCAGTTACGGCTTTATCTTTAACCGCTAACTGACCGCAGGCGGCATCAATATCTTTACCGCGGCTACGGCGCACGTTGGTAATAATGCCCTGTTTACGTAAATAACCGGCAAAGGCTTCTATCTTATCTTCGCCCGCATTTAAAAAGTCGGCAAACGCAATGGGGTTGTACTCAATAATGTTAACCTTGCAGGGCAGGTGCTTGCAAAACTTAGCCAGTTCGATGGCATCCTGTAGTTCATCATTAAAATTATGAAACACGATGTACTCGTAAGTAACAGGGTTTTTGGTTTTGTTATAATAGTATTTTAAAGCGTCCGCCAATGCTTTAAGCGAGTTTTGCTCGTTAATCGGCATAATCTCATTACGCTTTTCGTCGTTGGCAGCGTGCAGCGATAATGCCAGATTAAATTTTACCTGGTCGTCGCCCAATTTTTTAATCATTTTGGCAATACCGGCGGTTGATACTGTAATTCTTTTGGTTGCCATATTCAAACCATCCTCGGCCGTAATGCGCTCAATAGACTTTAGTACATTGCTGTAATTGAGCAATGGCTCACCCATACCCATATACACGATATTGGTAAGCGGGATGTTGTAGTTTTGTTGTGCCTGCTGGTTTAACAAAACCACCTGGTCGTAAATTTCGTCGGGGTTGAGGTTACGCTTGCGGTCCATGTAACCGGTGGCGCAAAACTTACAGGTGAGGCTGCAACCTACCTGAGACGATACACAGGCCGTCATACGCTCGGGAGTTGGTATTAAAACGCCTTCAATTAAATGTGTATCGTACAATTTAAAAGAATTTTTTATAGTTTTATCCGCACTAAACTGCGAAGTGTTAATTACCGCATGATTGATGGTAAAATGCT
>CAJYSL010000036.1 GCA_913777515.1 uncultured Mucilaginibacter sp. | reverse complement strand
CAATATTTCGGGTGCAAAAGTAGTGTAATAAATGGTACTGTCTTTAGCCTCTAACACTTTATTAATAATCACATTAAAATGATTTAACATATTAAACTAAAGCACTACTTTTGCAATCCTATTTTTAATTTAAACGGTGAATCGAAGCGAATCTGTATCTTTTAGAAAAAACTGGAAAGCCACCTGGGGCTCTGTATCACAACGCACGCTGATGCTTACCGGCTCGGCTGTAGTGTCTGTTATACTGTCGGCTATGCCTTTTTTCTTTAAGCACATCGAGACGCGGCCCGGCACACAACTGCACGACTTTGTATTATCGCGCATACCGGCGCAAAATGTATCTTTATATATATTTTTAATTATATGGAGCATGGGCTTGCTCACGCTTTTCCGAGCCATACAAAGCCCTATTGTCTATGTACGCTACGTCTGGCTTTACATTTTGATATGCCTTACCCGTTTACTCACCATCACCCTGGTTCCGCTGGCGCCACCTGCCGGTTGGGTAGAACTGGTTGACCCTTTAACCGGTATATTTTACGGGCACTCCATCATCACCAAAGATTTATTTTACTCGGGCCATACAGCTACACTGGTAGCGATGTATTTCTGCTTGCCTAAAAAATCGGACCGGATACTGGTGGTGCTGGCAACCATAGCCGTTGGATGCCTATTGCTGGTGCAGCACATCCACTATACTATTGATGTACTTGCCGCGCCTGTTTTTGTTTACCTGCTTAACCAGGTAGTGAAGTCAACACTGTTCGTCAACAAAAACTTAGATACTTCTAAGTAAATTTATCGCCAAAGGTTTAAGGTCGCTGATACGTCTGCACATAGTCCGTTGAGCCACATTGGGATTGTAACCGGCCTGCCATCGGTTTTCTTCTATCCGATCGTCATCGTTTAGATATCTGCTATCCAGCCGTTTTTAAAACCCAGCCGACCCGCACAAATAGGCCTCAAAACATCAGTCTTTCTTGTGATAGTGTTTTACTTATTCAAAAAATCAGGCGTTAAGTTTAATTGCAGATAGGCCCAGGTGGGATGCAGTTTAGACACACCCGGCGGTATGTTTTTAGCATACTCCATACTAGATGACGCTGCCATATACGATATCCCTAAAACCGCCTGCGTAAACTTGTTTACTTTATAACCCGTGGTGAGGTCGAACTCGGTACCCAGGTATTTATTTATCGCATTACCGTTAACATCTTTTTGCGTATCTGCCAGCGCAAAGTAATGCCCCGTCAGTTCGGTGTTAAAACGCTTATTAGCTGATGTGTATTTCAGTTTAACGTAAGGGTTACTTAAACCGCCCGTTGGCGAGCCGCTAACCGCATAAAAGTAATCCATATAACCCCAAAACTTATGCGGCGAACCGTACAGCGGGTCGAAACGGTGACTGGTAGCCGAAGCGGAGAAAGCATCGTTGCCCGACAAATAATCCCACCCTGCGGTATAGCTCATTTTGCCCGGAATATAGCTTGCTGCAAGGTTAATCATATAAGCATCAAGCTTTAAACCGTCTTTATCATGACCGCCCTGGTAATAATAAGCACCGGTAAAAGCCCACTGGTTTTTGCTGCCCAGGACGGGATTGATGTTTAAACCAGTCGTATAACGGGTGTTTACACCCGGCTGATTGTATCGGTAACCATATACATAGCCCACATCCGCACCCGCTATATCACGTACCGAGTCTAACGCATACTTGCCAAACTGGTCTGCCAAAAACAAACCTGAAATTTTGGTTTTATTCAGTTTTTTACCCACATATAAGTACTGCAATGCTTTATAATTCTGATTAAGCAAATTAGACCCTGCCGGGTTAAGCAAAGACAGGCTCCCGTTTTTAGCGCTTACGCCGCTGCTGTTAATCAGCGGTATCATGCCCGATGGCGTATTAACAAGGTTACCTTTACTATCTTTTACCGTAGCCGGGGTATTGGCGGGGGTGTAAAAGGTACCATTATAGTTTACAGCATCGGTGTTTTGGTTAAAGGCAGTGCCAACATCAACCTGCCAGCCTTTTTGCATACTTTTAAGTACCAGCGCATCGTGCCTGCGGCCTTGCTGCAACCAGTCGAGGGCACCGAGCAGACGCTCGTCGTCATAAGAAATTTCCTGTCGGCCTACCTTGATAGAAAGGTAATCGAGCACGTTAGATTTAAAAGACGTGTCTTTACAGTTGGATAGTATCAGTTCGCCCCAGGCTTCATGTACCCCCAGCCGGTTGCCGTCGTTTACAGTAATGGTAGAGGCATCCTGCCCCCAAACCCGGACATCCTGAATAGTGGTTTGAAAAATCAGCCGGCTCGAGCGGTAATTGAACATCAACCGGGTGCGCTGCGAAATAAAGGCTGATGGTTTTGTATTGAGCGGCTTTAAAGTACCGAAACCATTTCGAAACTCACTCCGGGGTCGTAACTGGCCGCTGAATGTAATTTGCGCAGTGGCGCGGTTATAGATGGCACCAACGCCCAGACTTATTAAAATAAGCCCGCATTGTTTAAATACAGATTTATACACACCAATAAGTTTAAATTAATCAGGGGGATTTGATAGTAAGCCGCACCGCACTTTTGTTAAATCACAAGATGCAACTAACCTTTACTTTAGAATTTACACGAAGACTTCAATCTTACCAAAGCCGCCATAAAACTCTCGCGTAAATATATTATCCGTCATACTATTAACCACCTTTCTATGTCAATTTTAAATCTTCAAATCGTTGATTAACAGCTCAAGCAAAGCCATAATATGCAAATTTTAATAAACCAATGACTAGTTATTTGCAATAAACTAGATTTTCATGAGCCATTTGTTGTAAAAATTACACTATCTAGCACAATAATTCAAAAAATCAGTATAATTTCGAATTTTAACTCACCTTATCTCTATTTTATGTTAAATCAAATGATTAATTGAGGTAAAAACCAACACTTAAAACAGAAAACCTCAAAAATATCATTACTTAAATAAAAGAATGAAGAAAAACAAACCACTTTGCGATGTGAACACCTGTTTTATGTGCCGCCATTGCCTGGAGGATTGGCGACCGGCCATAAGCGCTAACAAGGTAAATATCAAAGTTAAAAAAGGCGAGGTTATATTTAGCGAGGGCGACGTGGTTACCGGAATTTATTTTGTTTACACCGGTAATGTTAAGGTATATAAACAGTGGGATGCGGATAAAGAACTGATTATCCGTTTTGCCCGGGGCGGGGCCTTATTAGGTCATCGCGGTATGGGCGATGATTTGCGCTATCCTATTTCGGCCGCTGCGTTGGAAGACTCGGTGGTTTGCTATGTAGACATGAAATTTTTTGAAAGCACTCTCCGGGTAAATACCGAACTTACCTACCAGCTGGTAAACTTTTTTGCTAACGAACTGCGAGTATCAGAACGCCGTATGCGCGATTTAACTCACATGCCGGTGAAGGGCCGGGTAGCTGATGCCCTACTCAAGTTGCACCAGCAATTCGGCGTTACCGAAAACGGCTTAATTAATATTAACCTGAGCCGGCAGGATTTAGCCTCGTACGCCGGAGCCACTTACGAAACCGTTTTTAGGGTAATTAACGAACTGGTAGCCGAACAAGCCATCAGCCTGCATGGCAAAAGCATTGCCATTACCAACCACCAGATGCTGACAGCGTTGGCGCAGGCAGAAATTTAGGCTGATGCTACGTTGGCAACGTAGCATGTGATATATTTTTTTAGCAAAAAATGTTTTAAATATATCAGATACAATTGTTTTTCTCAAAAAGCACTATACAACTGTAACGCTCTTATCAAATGAGTATTTAACATTCGTAAAATTCAATGAACAAAAATCACTACTGCCGTATCGAATTTAAAACTCACCAGTTTGATATGTGATTAGTATTTAATACTTTGCTATTAATTTAACTATCACAATGTACTACGATAATCCCTTTTCTATTCCACAAGAATTACTTCACGGGTATCCCGATCAAATCAATTTATTAGTTGGCGAAAATGGAAGTGGAAAAAGTTCACTCTTAGATCAATTGTCTTCTCGCATGGTGCATTTTACTAATAAAAAAGTCATCGCTATTGCAAACACCATACATGATAAATTTCGAACGCGGCATAGACGGTTTGAAGCACTTAAAGCAAATCATGGCAAATCAATCGTCAAGCGCACACTAAAATCAGCATTGCAGATGCTCATTGAAAGTAGAGAGTATCGGTTTGGTCAAGTTGCAGAAACATTGAATTATGTAAATTTTGATTCAGTCATTGGTGTTAAAATTATTGGATTAAAGGGCGATTTTGAAACTCGACTTAAATACAATGATATCTCAGACAAGCAACAAATAGCACTAATTTCTCTGTTGCAGCGATACCAAGATGGTATCCGTCGCCGGTCGCGAGATGAGATATTTCGGATTGATCTCCATCGCGGCACTTTTTATGAACTGCAAGACTCCGGTGTATTAGAAATACTATCTTTCGAAAAGCAACTTCGCAAATTCAACTTAATTTACGACATCGAAGTCTATCTTCAAAAAAATGGAAGAATGATATCTTCACATCAAGGTAGTTCTGGTGAATTAACTCTCATTACAACTTTCATATACTTAATGACGACTATGGAATATGGCACAATGTTGTTTATTGATGAACCTGAAAATAGCCTTCACCCGAAATGGCAAGTAGAATACATCAAAAAATTATATGACTTGGTATATCGCTATGAACCAACTATTTACATTGCTACGCATTCGCCTTTGATACTTAACAGCGCAGAACTCGAACTAGGTCAAAAAGTTAAAGTTTTTAAAGGCACCGATGGCTCATTCCTGCACATCGAAGAAAAGGTCAATAATGTGGAAGAAATTTATCAAAGTCTATTCGACATTACAACGCCGGAGAATCGCTTCTTATCAAAATATGTCGTTATGAAATTAAATCAATTGACCGACAAAATTATGACTATAGAAACGTTTAGAAATACAATTGAAGATTTAAAAAACAGCTCATATGATGAGCGTCAAATAAATGTGCTTGACGGAGTATTAGAGATGGGAGAAAGAATAGCGAGAAGAATAAATTGATATGACATTTACTGATTTAGAGGTAGCTGTAATTACCGCTGCTATCGCAAAAGGTGGCGATGTATGGAACGATGAAACACTTTATGACATAAAGCAAAACATTAAGACATTTTACAGAAATGGCACAGATGGTCATTGCTGCTATTGTCGTCGCCGTTTTAAAGGCGAATTTAAAATGGATATAGATATCGAGCATGTTTTACCAAAATCGAAATTTATTGATTTTATGTTTGAAATATTCAACTTGAATATCTCTTGTAAAAGATGCAACATGATGATAAAAAAAGAACGCATCGATTTTCTGGTGGACGTTTCAACTATACTTCTAAACGCAAAACGTTCCGATCAATATTATTTTATTCATCCAAATTTTGATTATTATTTTGACCACATGGATCACGACGTAATTATCAAAAATGAACAAGAACTGGTCAAGTTTACGCCAAAAAAAGCCAAAGGGAAATACACTTACGATTTCTTTAAACTTACTGAAATTGAGGTAAACATGTTTGATAATGCGCAAGGAATTAAGGCTGATGAATTCAAAAACACTTTGCTAAATTTACCTATCGATCTACAACAAGATACAGAAAGATTGTTAAAAGAATTATAATCAGTTTGAACTTCATTTTCATTTCACTTATCAATTGATACTTCTATTCCAAATCAACTATCTCTTTATCAAAAATTTAAGCAAACACTTGATATTTGAAAACTACCTCAAACTTATTTAGTTAAAACATTCTTTCTTAAAAAACCTGGCGATAATACAGTTATTCACTCCTTTTTTATCAAGATTGACAAGAAAAATTATAGCCCATCATTCAAACTATAAAAATTGGCAATTCAACTAGATACAACACTCCTTAGAGTTTTATTAAAAATCGTTTTCTGCTTTTTGATGCCGCCCGGGCCATTTATCTTCGTGCTGTATTTGATTATCCAATAATAGTCTATCAGCCGTGAAAAAAGTACCGGGCCGCTTTTTATTGAGCCTTTTGATAATAATAGGCAGCGTTGCCTGCAACCAGGCTAACCAGCCAGGGCATCAACCCACAATAACCGACAGTTCGTCATCTAAAAATGCTGCCGCGGTAAACACCAACGCCGAAAAGGTTGCTGATGCTGCCACCATCATGGCCCGCAAAGAAGTGCCCATTTTATGCTATCACCAGATACGAGACTGGACAGCCCGCGACTCCAAACGCGCTAAGGACGATATTTGCCCCATTGGCCGATTTAAAGCGCACATTAAAATGCTGGCGGATAGCGGCTACCACAGCATTTTGCCCGACCAGCTGTATGCGTACCTTACCCGGGGCGCTGCCTTGCCGACAAAACCCATCATGATTACCTTTGATGACACCGACCTGGACCAGTACACGGTAGCCTATCCGGAATTAAAAAAATACAACTTTAAAGCTTTGTATTTTATCATGACTGTATCGCTTGGCCATCGCCGGTACATGAGCAGGGAGCAAGTTAAAACACTTTCGGACGAGGGCAACATCATTGGCAGCCATACCTACGACCATAAAATGGTAGTAAAATACCAACACAACCCCGACCCTAAACTGGACGACTGGACTGTACAGGTAGATAACCCCACTAAAACACTCGAGAAACTGACCGGCAAAAAAGTAGAATACTTTGCCTACCCCTACGGCTTGTGGAACACCGCCATTTTACCCGAACTGCAGAAACATCACTTTAAAGCCGCCTTTCAGCTGGCCGAAAAACGCGACCCACAAAACCCGCTGTTCACCATTCGCCGCATCATCGGCAGCGGCTACTGGTCGGCCGGTAATTTAAATCATGCGATTAAGAAGAGTTTTAAGTAATAAATGCGGTTTAATATCGTGCTTATCTTTATATTACCCGGGGTTACAATATACTTAAACCTTTTTACCTGAGCTATGTCAATTCTTTATAAGGAAATTGCAAGTCTTCGTAACCTTGAAAACGATACTCAAAGAGGTTATAAATTTGAGCAAGCAATCAGAGAAATACAACCATGGGACAGAAAACCTGCTATAGCAATATCGATTACTTCTGAACAATTAGATGGTATTTTTGTATGGAAAGACAAACCATACCTTATTGAATCTAAGGCTAAAAAAGACGTTATTACAGTTGGCTCCCATGATTGGGAAGACTTTGAACTTAAGGTTAGAAGACGAAAAAGCGCCGTAACGGGTATATTTTGTTCATTATTTTCTGTCTCTGAAGAAGTATATGAAAGAGCCAGAGATTTGATAAAAGATGGTCATTTTGTGCTTGTGTTTGCAGGCGATTTTTGGGACGAATTGGAGGCTACTCCCTTACTATTTAAAGACGTCCTTGAATACATGAATTTTCATGGCCGGGTACGTTTTTTAGGAAAGCCTCCCAAGTTAAAAATTATTAACGACTGGTGTTTTGATAAAGAGCTGATTGAAAAAGCTATCAATAATAACTGCAAGAAAGTTTCTTCAACCTTTTTACGAAGATATAAATCGCCTTTTCACAAAGAGTTGTACATTCATAGAGAAGTAGACAATCAAATAGCCTCTTATTGTAAAGATTTAAAACCATCTACATTAAAAATAGAAAGGGACCGACCAAAACAAATTTGTTTAGTCAGAGATTTCTCAGGGTCCGGTAAGACAACTTTATCACTACAAATAGCTTTAGGTTCAGAACAGTATTTTTCTACAAGTATTGCAGCTAACGAAAGTGACATTGACGTCAAATTTGTTGATTTTTTCAACTCTTTAGGTGAAGATTATGGACTTCGTGAATTGCTTGCAATCAACAAACCAATCGTGTTTGTAATTGATTCGTTAGACGAGGCTAATTACAATTTAAGTAAAAAGCGAAAAGAGGTTTTGAGTATTCTAAAATTTATTGAAGACGATCTCCAAAAAACGGCGAACGACATGTCTATCATTTCGTTTCCACTTCTAATTGTTTTTACTATTCGTGAAGATTACTGGCGTGATTGGGAGTCGGTTTTTGAAGGAAGAAAGAAAAACAATATTAACAAGAGAATTTCCCATTTTGGAAACAATGAAATCTCGTTAGCTATTGAAAATTACTCAAATTGCTATAATTATAACATAACAAATAATTTAAACGACGAAATTAAAAGGGTCTTGTCTATTCCAATAAACCTACTCATTTTTTCTGAGGCGTATAGTTATCAAGGCGATATCTTTATACAAGACATATGGGAAGGCAAAGTAATTGATACCTATTTCACTCGTAAGAAAGAAGATATCACCAATCGGTATATTTCTGGCTTTACATCGAAAATATTCTTTAACTTGATTTCTGTTTTGGCTTTTCATGTTGTAAAAACAAGAAATTACGCAATAAACCAATTAGAAATCTATGAAATCATTAGGAATCACTTTCATTTAATAACCCCGTATACTGAAGAAGTAATTCAGGCATTAGTTTCAGAACAAATTTTAAATAACGACAACTCAAATACTATTTCGTATCATTTTCGCCATTCAAGATTTATTGAATATTTGCTTGCGTATTTTATTGTCAATTCTATTCATGAAAATAATGATTTTAGTAAACTCGATTATTTTGCTGAACTATCTTTTAAGTCTGGAATAGTTCAGATGTTCCGAGTTCATGATGACATAAGGCATATTGGCAGGACGAAGTTTCATAATATCGTAACTCGAATAGATGATTATTATGCTAAATCAACATTTTTCATGTCAAAAAAGCTATCAAAAGTACGTGCAGATCTTGCAGTGAACGATGAAACAAGCTCTGAAGACTTATCTTTAATATTGAAAAATATAAATAGAAACGATGATGAAGAAGTGATACTAAACGCGTATTTTGTTGTAGTTGCGAAATTCAACCACCAACCTCAACAGACGGTTCTTGATTTTTTCCTTTTAGCATTTTACAAGGCTAAAAATTTGAACGAACGCTATAAGTTGATAGTTAAACTTTATCAGCACAATCTTCTATTACATGATAAGGTACTTAATTGCATATATCATTCACCTGTTCCTAAAGAATGGGAAGTATACTTAGGTATGATTTACCAATTTGATTTATCTCAGGACTTCAAAGACTTATTTAAACAAACTGGCGGAGCAGCTATTTATGAGAAATTCATCCTACAGAATCGAAATGAAGATTGGACTCAAACCTCAAAACTCTTAGATGCAATTATTTTGAATCATAAAATTATATTGGGTGATTCCTGATTACATCACTTGGCGATGTAATCATTTCCATTTATTATAATTTTTTTTTCGCCAAATTTGTAGACCAAGCGATAGACTTCGTCCTTTCAAATGTAATATATAACAGCCTCTCAAGTCAATTATTTCGCACTGATTACAAAATTGAATAAGACTTGTTCTTATAAAGCTCTTAGTAAGCTGTAACTCTGTATTTTAAACCCTTAAAAGCTTTATTTGAAAAATCTATCCCTTTATAGTTTCCAATACGCAGAAAGAATGTAAGTATTTCGTACCCTTCGGCAACCTACTTATCAAACAAATCAACGTCCTAAACACTCTTATTGAGACAAACACGCCTACGCCTTTTGATAGTCTTATACTGGAGTCTAATTGTTTTACTCTATCTCACACTTTTATACTTTTTGATGATTTTTAGGTAATGTAACAAGCCGTACCTTTGCGCGCCTCGATACAACACACTACTCATGCTCACAAAAAACAAAAACTCAAAATATATCATCTATGTGCTCGGTTTGTTAGCGGCTTTGGGGCCGTTTTCAATCGATATGTACCTACCGGGCTTTAAAGTTATCGCGGCAGACTTAAACACCTCGGCATCCGCAGTATCGCTTACCTTGTCGAGTTACTTTATTGGCATCTCGACCGGACAATTGTTGTACGGCCCCTTGCTCGACAAATATGGACGTAAAAAGCCATTGTATTTCGGAGTTATACTCTACCTGGCGGCTTCTGCAGGTTGTTATTTTTCTGCCGACATTGACCACCTGATTGCTTTCCGCTTTTTGCAGGCCGTGGGTAGCTGCGCCGCAGCAGTTGCCTCAGTAGCGCTGGTGCGAGATTTATATGAGCCTCACGAACGGGCCAAGGCTTTTGCTTCCATTATGCTGGTTATTGCCCTATCGCCCATGCTGGCACCCACCATTGGCGGTTATCTGATTGCCATAGCCGGTTGGCAAACGGTATTTATATTTTTAGCCGTGATGGCTTTGTGCGTCCTGCTGTTGTCATACTTTTTAATTCCGGAAGTGTTTGTGCCAGAGCCGGGATATTCGCTTAAACCGGCACCCATCTTAAGGGGGTATATTTCTGTGGTCAAGGAACCGCTGTTTGTAACTTACGCTTTAGTGTCTGCACTCATTTTTTCGGGGCTGTTTGTGTATGTAGCCTCGTCGCCTATTATTTTTATGGAAAAGTATGGCGTAAGCGAAACCGGCTATGGCTGGATATTCGCCGGGTTGTCCGTTGCTTTTATCGGGTCGAGCCAAGTTAATTCCTACATTCTGCGTTGGCATTCGAGCCCTAAAATCATTAACTACGCCATGGCGCTCTGCATTGTTAGCAGCGTGGTATTCCTGGCGTTCGCGCTGTTAGGGATGCTCAATTTGATAAATACCCTCGTTTTTCTGACCTTGTTCCTGATTGGGTTAGGCTTTATTAACCCCAATGCTTCGGCACTATCACTCGAGCCATTTAGCAAAAACGCAGGCAGCGCCTCAGCACTGATGGGCGCCGTACAAATGGGCTTAGGTGCCCTCGTATCGGGCCTGGCCAGTTCATTCCCCGCCGGATCGGTGCTGCCTATGCCGCTGTGCATGACGGTTGCATCGGTACTGGTGGCATTGGTATTAATCATCAAAGCACATCGGCAACCGGCAATGCAATAAGGACTTCTTACTTCGTTGAAGTTTTACCAAAATTCGTCTGCTCCAACAATCACCATTAGTTAACTGCTTCTCACTAATCCCAGTTATTAAGCTTATTTAGTCACTCTTGCCTATCGGCGAAAGAAATACTGTGTCGCGGCCATTCTGAAAAAGTTCCTCCAGTTTTTCGCCGGAGTGAATAAGCAGAGTTTTTGCGGTGTCGGGCTGATAGCCATTTTTATAAAACACAATGTCGGCCGCAATATCATTTTTGAGGTGTAATTTGAAATAGCCATTAGCATCGGTTTGCACCTGCTGTCCCAGCATCTTTACACTCACGCCCGAAAGTGGCTGTTTGCTAATGGCGTCAAATACATAGCCTTGGTAATCATTGCTTCGGCATGAAGAAAGATAAGATATATAGAACGTAAATATCAGCAGTTTACACCTTAAATTCATCCAACTTCGTTTGGGTATTCCTCTTTATTTAAAAAGTACCAATTTATCTTCCGGTAAATCATATTCGTAGAGGTTATTCTGTTCCTCATCAATAAAAAGCCATTGGACAATGTTGCTCCCGTTAGGACCCACTGGTGCGATGCCAATAACCTTATAACTACGCCCATCTCGTTCTCTCGATTCGATGGAGTAAGTAATTTCTTCTCTATTTTTAATGGCTATTTGCAATAATGGATTTTGCGTTTTGGCAAGGTAATATTCGGTTAGCAGGTAAAGCTTATCAAGGTAAGTCGAGGTATATTGCTCATCGGTTGACCAGGTATACTTAAGCTTTTTAGCATAAGTTTTTCTAAAACCAGAAACCGGGCCGTCCACTGTCTTTTTTAACGACACCAGTAAGCGCGCCGGCACCTCCGCATCATTATCGCCGGGCAGGGTGATGGTTCCATTTTTCCAGGTAATTTTTATATTGTCGCCCCGGTTCAGGCTTCGAGTAGTATCTTTTTCGTTGATGAAAACGGAAGTGCTATCGCCCTGGCGGGCCAGCAATTGCGAATAATCACCATCTTCAAGATACTCCACAAAAGTCATTTGCGCAACATGCGTTTGTTTTCCATCCTGCTTTTTCTTGACCGCTGTTTGAGTTGAAGCTGAATCAGGGTTTACCGGCTCAGTTTTCTTCGTTGTTTTCGAACCACAGGCCAACAGTCCGCTTACAGGCAGCACAATGATTAGTTTTATCAGCTTATTTATTGGGCCCATGCTTTTACTAATGTCATAATTTACTTTGATGACGACGTGAGCAATCCTTTGGTTACAGGGACGCTACTTTTGGCTTTAAACAGGAGCGTTTAAAGAATGTTCACAGCTGAGATTACCCATAGGCTGCAAAACTCACTTGCACGCCGGCTGACTACCTGAAGATAAGCGAGCGGCGACGTGCGCGGAATATAAAGCCCAATGTAAACAAGCTAACTAAAGATATTCAAAAATTTAGGCCGGATTAAACAAATAACCGCTGTAAGCCAACCCTGTGGCTACGCTTCTGAAATGGTCGCCGGTGTTTAAAGTGGTCTTCGGAAAGCGGTCCTGGAACAACTGCCTAATGCTCCGCACTTGGGATGTTCCGCCGGTCAGGAATAAGCTATCGATTTCTCCGGGGGCGATTCGCCGTTCCTGCATAAAGCGGTCCAGGTAATCAGCAATACGCTGGACCTCTTTGGCCACAATAGACTCGTACTCCATGAGTTCAACATTTTCCTCAATGTCAATACCTAACTGGTGATAAACAAACGCCGCCTGATCGGTGCCGGAAAGTGAGATTTTGGTTTGCTCTATGGACTGAAAAACGGAGTAGCCCAGGTTGTGCTCAATCAGCGTCATCAGGTTTTTAAATTTGCTATCCTTCCCCGAAAAATAATAGTAGTCTTCCAGTTCGGCTTTGATACGCGGTCCGTTAAAAAAGTTCATCTGTTCCCATGAACAAATTCTGGCAAAAAGAGACTTGGGCACGGTTAAACGCTTACCGGGGGTAGCTTCATATTGGGTATGCTTACCAAAATAAGGGGTTCCCCGCTCCCACATAAAGGCCGCATCCAGACTATCACCGCCAACATAAATACCACCTGTGGCCATCATGTCGTTTTTCCGGTCGTGGTAATCTGCTTTCTGTGGGTCGAGCGTCAGATAAGTAAAATCTGTCGTACCGCCGCCCAAGTCGGCTACCAAAACCCGCTCTTTATGGTCAAGCGTTCTTTCATAGGCAAATGCAGCTCCGATGGGCTCAAACTGAAATCGAACATCCTCAAATCCCGCCAGCGAAGCCGCTTTACTCAGCCGGGTCTGCGCCAGGCTATCTTTAGACGCATTGTCATCATCAAAATGAACCGGCCGGCCAATAACGGACTTGCGTACATCTTGACCTGTCAGGCGGTCTGCCCGCAATTTCAGCTCGGAAAGAATAATCGCCACTAAATCCGCAGCATTATACCGGCGGTTCTGAATACGCGTTTCCGTAAAACTGGGCCGGGACAATACCTGTTTTACCGACTTAATAAAGCGCCCCTTCATCCCCTCGGCCAGGTAAGCGGCAATAGCCTCCTCGCCCACCACAAAATTGGGCGAACTGTCTGCATTCCGGTGTTCAGCAAAATAAATCAGCGACGGAATGAGCAGCGTATGCTCAATCTTCCGGGTGGTTTCGTTATAAATGGCCAGTGCCGAATTGGTGGTGCCGAAGTCTATGCCGTATAAATAAGTATCCATTTATGGTTGCTGTAACGGGGTGAAAAATCAAAAAGGCTGCGAAGGTAAAAAATCCCGGCTAATTAGCGGTCTTCTGTTTCAACTACCTGAAATAATACTTCGGAAACAGGGGTAAAAAGGGTTACCTGAATCTGGAATTTATTGCAATTAAGTATCCGAATTGCTAATAAAACATAACCAACAGGTAAATTTCACTTTGCAGCATAACTTTTTTGCGTGAACATTACACCCTTTAAATTAACGTAGATATCTACATACCCGTGGCCTTGGTGTAAATACAATGTAACAGATATGGAATTTGGGAAGACAACGGAGGATAAGAAATTACCGGTCAGTACGTATAAAAACGACGAAAGACGGCTAACTCATCAATTACCGTCTTTCGTTCTCGTTCTTTCCGTGGAGCCGGAGGGATTCGAACCCTCGTCCAAACATGGTATAAGGTAAGCTTTCTACATGCTTAGCTCTGTTAATTTGTCGGGAAGGGGAAGGTCAGTAGCTCACCTGTACCATCTTCCGTAGGTGCTTTATCTCGTTCGCTTATCACACCCTAAGCAAACCAGTTTCATCTGTCGATGCCCCGTATGCCGATCCGATGAAACGGAAAACCGGCGGGACAAAAGCTATGCTAATTCTAAATTAGGCAGCTAAGGCGTAGTTATTTTCGCCATTTGTAGTTTTGAGCGTTCAGATTAAAGCGCTAATTCACCCAACGCGCTGCGTGCTTACTTACTTATCTCCATCCTGTCAATTCCGGTCGACCCCATGTTATTGGGTAACTGCCGGCCATAGCCGGGCAGAAACGTAATGTCAAATGTACAAAATCTGCGCCAAAGGTGCAAACCGGCAGTTTTTGGCAGATGTGTAATTTGGAAAGTTTAGCTACCCGGTTGATAATCACCTAAAATTATAATAACTTATCTGCCGCAACTTCCACTATCTTATCCCGCTTTGCATGAAATTGAACCCTCTTTACACAACGCTAATATCTTCAAATCAGGCCAAGTTCGTCTGCCTAACGGGTGTATGTCTGTTAATACTTACAGTATTTGCCTTTAAACAGCCCGGTAAAAAGCTGAACATCATTTTTATTGGCGACAGCATAACACATGGTACCATGGCAAAAGACCAGTCGCCACCAATTTATGCAGGTAACTATCTGCGGCAGCAAAATAAATGGAATGGTGTAAATATTTACAACGCCGGTGTGAGCGGCTATACCACCGTCGATTTTTTGCCTAACACCCGTAAAGGTTTCATAAAAGTGCGTACGTTAGGCGACAGCCTGGCGGAGGACAAAAATACCGAACTAGTCATATCTATGATGCTGGGCACCAACGATAGCGCCATTAAAGGCCCCAACGGTTCGCCGGTAGCGCCCGAACAATACTTAGCCAACCTAAAAACCATCACTGATACATTACTGGCGCGTTACCCGCAATGCAAAATTATTTACCACTACCCTATCTGGTACAGCAATAACACCCATAACCGAGGCGCAATGTACCTGCAAGAAGGCCAGCAGCGCGTACGCTCATACTGGCTCGAAATTGACAAACTGGTAAAATACTATCACAAGTCAAAGAGTAAACAAGTGTGCAAGGGCGACAAACAAGCTTATGCTTATTTTGAAAAGAACTACCTCACCGATTTCCGAGTAGAAAACGGGCCGAGCGGTACTTTTTACCTTCACCCTAACCAAAAAGGCGATGTGGCTTTGGGCGAGTTTTGGGCTAAGGCTATAGCTAAAGCCGCAAGATGACTTAGTCATTATTTACTACTTATTTAAAAGCCACCTTAATTTAACTTAAAAGCATTCATTATTTCACTCACAATTATCTTTTGCAATTCCTAAATTAATACATACTTAACAACAGGTTGAAACACAAATATTTTTGTATTTTCAACCTTCTATGCGCCGCCCCCCCTGCTCCTACGCTTTGTCAATTCTGAGTGCTTTTTTACTTTTAGTAATGAAGCCGGCGCAAGGGCATTTGTTTTTTGTTACAACCGGTAACCCAACAGCACTATTAATTACAGCAACAAGGCTGCAAAGCACCAATTTGCCGGTTAAAAGCGCATCAGCCGCAGCAACGCCTAACTTAAATCAACTAACCCAAAAAGCCAGGCGCAACTATTTTGAAGGCAACTATGCCGAATCTTTAAAAAATGCCCTTATTGCCGAGGATATTGCTCGTCGTCAGCACAATGATACCGCTGTAGCCGTTGCCGGTAATTTGATTGCGTTACAGTACATCGCACGTGATAAGTACGACGAGGCTTTTCCTTACCTTAAAAATGCGGCATTCATCAACCGGAAACACAGCAGATTCAATCATCTGGCTTCTAATCAACTCAACCTGAGCATGTATTACGCCAGTAAAAATCAGCTTGCAACTGCCATTAGCTACGCCGATAGTTGCCGGCAGTTGAGCAAACGCATTAATCGACCAGACTTGGCAGCCATGGCTGCTAACCATATGGGCGATTACTATTTTTTAGCGAAAGACGAGCAGAAAGCCGAAGAATGCTACGAATCTGTTATCAACAACAAAAATTTTCAGAGCGATTGGGAAAATAGTTTTGCTTCTACCGGTTTAGCCCGTATTTATCTTGCCAAAAAAGATTACGCCCAAGCCATTAAACTCAGTACCAACGCATTTGAGCTTGCACAAAAAACCAAAACCAAATGGGACGCACAGCAAGCCTTAGATATATTATATCAGGCTTACCAGCATAGCGGTAATTACACCAAGGCTTTCGAGTATTTAAACCTGTATAAAAAATACAGCGACAGCCTTTTTAACGACAAGAAAGAGCAGGAAATTAACTTTTTACTGCTCAAAGCTAAAGAAGCAGAAAACCGGGATCTGAAGCGCAGCAACATGCTTAACCAGCAACAGCAAAAAATCAATCAAATGGTTATTTTGATTGGCAGCCTATTAACCATATTGCTGTTTGCCCTGGTGGTACTGATATATAAACGCTTTGCCAAAAGCCGCCGGAACAACGCAGAGCTAAAACGCAAAACAGATAAAATTGAGCAAAAGAGCAAGCTAATCAATGAGCAGAATTTGAGCCTTAATCAGCTCAATTACACCAAAGACCAGCTTTTTTCTATCATCGGGCACGACTTACGTAGCCCCTTTGCCAGCATATTAACCACGCTCGAATTATTTAAATCGGGCGATTTTGATTCGGACGAAATTAGCGAACTGGCCGAAAAGCTGCACCAGCAGGTGGCTGTAACTACCAAGATGCTGGATAACCTGCTACTTTGGGGCAGCAGCCAGCTAGGCGGCTTACAAACAGAACACAAAACTATTGACTTAGCCAAAAAAGTGTCCGCTGTAGTAGAGGTACTAAAACCTGTTGCCAATCTAAAAGAAATTACTGTAAGTTTCGAACCGTTTCCCAATGCTTTTATATACGCCGATGCCGACCAAGTGAAGGTGATTATTCAAAACCTGGTTGCTAACGCCATTAAATTTACAGGCAGAGGCGGGCAAGTAAAAATTTCTCTTACCGACCGGCAGCAGCAAATTGAACTGGCCGTTAGCGACAGCGGTGTAGGCATGGCACTTGACACGCTGCATCAGTTGCTGAGATATGGGGGCAAAAGGGTATCCACCAGCGGCACTTCCGGCGAGCGTGGTATTGGTCTTGGCCTGTTACTGGTAAAAGATTTTGCCGAGCAAAACGGCGCTACCATCCAAGTGCAAAGCGAGTTGGGCAAAGGCACCACCTTCTTTGTTTCGTTTGCCCGTGTAAAGAAATAAAGCTTCTTAAAAGTAAATATCAATATAATCTGCCGACACGCCGTCGCAATTCATCATACGTTGCAAGCGCCAGTACCGCCGCTTGCCAACAGCTTTAAATACGGCGGGGCCGGTTACTTCGCAAGGTTTGCCATTATTAACAGCCCCAACCTTCGACACTATTTTGCCATCAAAATAAAGCGATTCCTTTTCGGCCTTGATGGTGCCTTTAATCACAACGTAGTCTTTTCCTTCTTTATCTCGCTGCTCGCCTTCTATGGTGTACTTGTTTTCTCCAAGCGGCTGTATCGTTACCGCGCCTGGGCCATGCTTGTCCAGGTCAATCCATTGCAGGGTAAATGCGTGTTGCCCTGGTCGCAAGGGTTCGCATTGTGCAAACGTTGTTAACTTAAAGAAGAGTGATAGGATTAGTAAAAAGCAAGGTTTCATATACTGTATAGTCCGTTTTTGATATATATTTTACTTTTAAATTTTATCAATATGTTTAATCTTCTGAAGTGATGCCCGAGTTAATCTATAGGCTGAATATTATGCAGCTCTTAAACCAAGCTACATTTACAAACTCTTAGCATCCTACTCTCTCCATCTTAACTCGGATGAATTACTCAAAGTCTTAACACAGTTATTATTTACGCTCACTTATACGTATACCTAAACAAGTTGTTAATAATGAGCATATTAACTTTTTGTAAAGCTCGACCATAAAATTAGGCTAAAACTTTAAAATATCATTATAAAACACTGTGGATTAGCGCATTGGCAACGCATGGAAACAAAACCGCAAACATCCTGTAAAGTTTTGCATCACAAGATAATTACACAAATATAGCCTCAGGTTGTATTTCACCTTAAGGCTGTCCAAACCTAAAGGTGCTCAGTGGGTTATATAAGCATCTTTCCCGCAGCAGGCACACTTCATGAATTTTGACTGGCACACTATACTGATGAACGACCTTGATTGGGCGTATTTCATCGAAATTGTTCTCCGAACGCTCATCATGTTCGTGTTCGTGCTCATCTTTTTGCGGCTTTCGGGAAAAAAAGGAGTTAGGCAACTCAGCTTGTTCGAGGTAGCTATTATTATTGCCTTAGGTTCGGCCGCAGGCGACCCTATGTTTAACAAAGACACGGCTATCTTACCATCCTTGCTTGTTTTTGTGGTGATACTGATAGTGTACCGGGGCATCACTTATTTTGCCGCCAGAAGCGAAAAGATTGAAAGCCTGCTGGAGGGTGAACCGATGTACATCATTGAGGATGGCGAATTTACACTGAACGAGGAAAGCGACAATACCTTCGCCAAGGATGAATTTTTTGCAGAAATGCGGGCGCAAAGCATTGAGCACTTAGGCCAGGTTAAAACCGCCCTGCTCGAAACTAACGGACAGGTCAGTTTTTTTTATTATGAGGACGACGAAGTGAAACCCGGGCTGCCGGTTTTACCTAAGCCTTACGGTAAAAAATCTGACCAGGTAACTCAAAAGGGAGATTATGCCTGTACTTATTGCGGAAAAATTCAGGCGTTATCAGCCGCAGCCAAATGCAGCCGTTGCCAGCATACCGAATGGGTTAAAGCCATCCATACCCGCCGCATAACATAACCCATTTAAATATTAATTAGAACACAAAAATTTAACTTAAAGCTACCGCTAACTAACAAATAATGTATAAGTTTGTCATTCCCAAGTGCTTGTTCGCATGTTTTCGTACTATTAACAGGCGCGGTGTTTTTTCAGCTACTTTATGAACATACCGAATAATTTTAATGGGCTTCCCAACGGTGGTGCCACTAACGATACGCTTGTGCTATTGAAAGCAGCGCTCGACTCGAGTGTATCAGGTATCATCGTTACCGACAATGCCCTGCCCGACAACCCTATCATTTACTGCAATAAATCTTTTCAGGACATTACCGGTTATCGTTTTGAAGAAATTATTGGTCATAACTGTCGTTTTTTACAAGGCGACGACCGCGAGCAACCGGAACGTTCTCAGCTTAAAGAGGCTATCCAGAAAGGTGAGCACGTTAATCTCGAAATTCGTAACTACACCAAATCAGGTGAGCTGTTTTGGAATGAGCTTTTCGTGTCTCCCATAAAAAATGATAAAGGCGAAGTAACCCATTTTATCGGCGTACAGCATAATGTAAGCCGCCGTAAAAAAGCCGAAGAAGAATTACGCCACGAACGCGACATGATTGAGCGCAAAGTTAAGGAGCGCACTAAGGAGCTCAAAATGTCGCAAGAGTACCTCGATAGTATTGTACAAACCGTACGCGAAAGCCTGATTGTGGTAGAACCCGACTTGAAAGTGCTTACGGTAAACGAGCATTTTTTACGTACCTTTAAAGTAAGCCGGGTTGAAACTATTGACCAGGAGTTATACAAATTAGGTAACGGACAGTGGAACATTCCGCGCTTAAAAGAAATGCTTGAGGATATATTGCCTACCAATAACCCGGTACTCGATTTTGAGGTAGAACATAATTTTCCGCACATTGGCAAAAAGCTGATGCTGGTTAACGCCTACCGCGTAGAACTGGAAGGCCAGTATAAAGACCGTATATTACTGGCTATTGAAGACATTACCGAACGCCGCGCCATTGAACAACGTAAAGACGACTTTTTGTCGGTGGCCAGCCACGAGTTGAAAACCCCGCTTACTACCGTAAAGGCTTACGTGCAAGTGATGGAACGCATGATGCATCCGGACTCTACCCCACAATTTAAAAGTGTTGTAAGTAAAGCCGGCAGCGAGTTACTGCGCTTAAACAAGCTCATATCCGAGTTGCTGGATGTATCCCGGCTGCAGTCGGGCCGGGCCGATATCCGTCGCGAGCCTTTTGATATTAATGACATGGTGAAAGAGGTGGCCGAAGGCTTGCAAACGGCTACTTCTACACATAAAATTAAGATTGAAGGGCATATCAACCAACCTTACAACGGCGACGAATCGCAATTGCGGCAAGTAGTTAGTAACCTGATTTCGAACGCTATAAAATATTCTCCGGATGCAACGTCGGTTGAGATATTTTTATCGCAGGTTAGTACGTTTATAAAGGTATCAGTTACCGACCACGGACTGGGGATAAGCCTGAATGATAAGAAAAAGATTTTTGAGCGTTTTTACCGCGCCAGCAATATCCAGAAGCATTTTCCGGGTATGGGCATAGGCCTGTATGTTTGCGAGCAGATTGTTAAGCACCATGGCGGCGACTTATGGGTAGATACCGAAGAAGGAAAAGGCTCAACATTTAGCTTTACCCTACCGTTTAAAAGCGAGGGGGACAATTAATGGAGGGCAAGAAAATTATGGTATGCGACGATGATAAAAGCATCGTTGAAATGCTTGAACTGATACTGGGTTTTACCGGTGCGGTGATACTAACTGAAACCGACAGCGTTAAACTGTTTGACCGACTAAAATCAGAAAAACCGGATTTACTGATTATTGATATCTGGATGCCTATACTTACCGGCGACCTTATTGTAAAACGCGTGCGCGCTGCCGAAAACGCAATTAAAGACATGCCGATTATTGTGATGTCGGCCAGTCGCGATGGCAAACAAATTGCCGAAGCAGCCGGGGCCACCAGCTATCTGCCCAAACCTTTTGATATAGATGAACTAACTGTTGCCGCTGAACGTTTGCTTAGCTGTTAAAAGGGTAAAATCATATTCCCCAGACGGATTTACCTGATGAAGTTGAAGATATTGAAAAAGGTTATGCTGATAAAGCGTACAAATCTTTTTCAATATCAAACTGCTGCATCCGCACAAAGCCGGATTTAATAAGGACTTTGGAAGCCGCAACGTTTTTGCGGTTAACCACGGCGGCTAACTCTTTGGTACCGTTGGCCTGCATCGCTGTAATTACCTGCGGCAGAATAGCTGACATCATTAACCGCCCCTGCTCCTTTGGAGACAAATAAAATTCTACAAACACCGGGTAGTGCGCTAACCGGTAGTGCTCGGCCGCTACCTGCGATGGAATGACATCCAATACCCCAATTAACTTATTGCTGCGTTTTGAGCGGATGAGATGAGTAATAGTACGGCCGCAGTGCAAATTAATTAACGAGCCGTATAGCCACCCCTCTGCGTGGCTCTTGGTAGTTAATCTTTTTTCGGGCAGATATTTGATGGTAAGTGGGTCAGACAACAAAGCGTGTACCTCATCAGCCAGGGCTGACGAGCCGCTCAAATCAGCCGCATTAACGGGTTGCAGCGTAATCAAATCATTTTCCAGGTAAATAGGCTGCATCGAAATAAAACAGAGTATTTGCGGGCTAAACGGCAACATCGCCGTTATCATTAAAACAACACTATTTTGTACGCAATTGTTTACCAGGTGTTGCTATGTTTATCCACAATAAATGGTAGAGATAGATAACAGTTTTGTAACTCTAACACTACCCGAACAGTGAAGCGATCTTCCACTTAAACCGGCCTCAAAATAAGTTATTTAAACAACTCTACTCCTTAAGGTTATAAACGGCTTGTATGTAAAACTTATCCGTGCAGGTTATGTTGTTAACGAGGCAATAGATAAAAATTTATTACCAATCAAATTTCATCATCCTTGCTCTTCTTTTACCATTACGCTTACAACCCATTCGCCATGAACAACTTACCAGCTAACTTTACGCCTTTACGGTATACGCCCGCTTACGAGCAACCCACGCCCGAAGAAGCTCAAATTTTAAAAGAAATCATCGAAGTACTCACCGACATCATGAAAAAAACTTACGCTTCAGAAGGTCATGCCATCCGGAGCGTACATGCTAAAAGCCATGCCATTTTAAAAGGCGAATTACAAGTGTACGATAGTTTGCCCGACTACCTTGCGCAGGGTTTATTTGCTAAGCCGGGCACCTACCCTATCCTGGTTCGCTTTTCGTCGCAACCCGGCGATGTACTGCCCGACAGTGTATCAACCCCACGGGGCTTTTCGGTTAAAGTAGCCGGTGTAGAGGGCGACCGCCTGCCCGGCTCAGACGAAAGCAACACACAGGATTTTATATTGGTAAATAGCAGCCCTGTGTTTCCGCAAAGTCCGCAGGCTTTTTTAGATGGCATGAAACGTTTTGATATGCTGACCAACAAAGCCGAATGGTTTAAAGAGGGCCTGTCAAAAACCTTAAGGGCAGCTGGCAAAGTTTCAGAAACATTGGGCGGTCCGGATGCAGTGATGGCTGGCATGGGTGGCCAGCCCGAAAAACATCCCATGGGCGATACCTACTATTCACAGGGTGCAATTTTATTTGGCAATTATATGGCTAAGATATCTTTTACGCCGATTTCGTCTAACCTAACCTCGCTTACAGACAGCCCCATTGACGTTGACCAGGATGAACATGCCATCAGGCACCTGTTGCAGGACTTTTTTGCTACCAACGGCGGCGAATGGGAAGTGGGTATTCAGTTGTGCACCGATATCAATAAAATGCCTATTGAAGACGCCTCTGTGGAATGGCCTGAAGATGAAAGCCCATATCTACCAGTGGGTAAACTAATCGTTCCACAGCAAAGCTCCTGGACCGACGACAAAGCTGCTGTGGCCGATGATAAAATGCTATTCAGCGTGTGGCATGGTTTGGCAGCACATCGCCCATTAGGCGCCATTCAGCGTCTGCGCAAAGACTCCTATAAAGCCTCTGCCGATTTCCGCAGAAGTAAATACGGCAGCACCAGTAACATCAATGATGTTAAATAAATTGCATTAAACTCAATATCATCCGCTCAGGCCACCGCAACAGGTTAAGGCTTGGGCGGATGATATAAACCTTTTGATTGTTAGTGTACTTTTGAGTTAGCGTAACTTTACGCCTGCACAATCTACTTCATAGAACGCAAATGTGCATGTGATAAAATTTTTACAGTATCAAAACTATTTGTTGTTAATAAAAACTCCCGCGATTCTCAGAGTTAAAATAAATATCTCTAAATTTAGCAACTACTCCTAAACGCCTGCCTTTACAGTTATTACGTTATTTTGTCAGATACAAAGCGCTATAAAACAGCATTTTATATAGTTATAAATATCATTTGCTTTTGCTCAGGCATCATTTAAGCAAATTAAAAATTGCTTAAATGAACTTAACTAATCAGGCTGTGTTAGTGTAACAGATGTTTAAACAGGTACTTTTGTACCGTTACAAATTTTCAATTACGTAAATTAACGATTGCTAATGCCAATCCCTTTGCTCAAAAATACTTCTATATCCAAGAAGCTGTATTTTACCATTGGCATCATGGCTGTGTTGATTGTGATTGAGATTTGCGTGCTTAGCTTTGCACTAAGTACTTTATCTGCTATCAGGGCTTACGTTAACGGCGAAGCGCTTTGGTCTAAAGCGCAGCGCGATGCCAGCCAGCAATTGCGCTTATATGCATACTCTGCTGACGAAGAAAGTTACCAAAGCTTTTTAAAAAACTTAAGCATACCCATGGGCGACCGCAAAGCCCGACTCGCGCTCGAAAAACCAATACCCGATGTTGCAGCAGCCAGAGCCGGATTGTTGCAGGGGCACAATCATCCGGCTGATATTGATGGCATGATTATCCTGCTGCAGCGTTTTAGTGATAATAAATATCTAAGCAGAACTATCAATTACTGGAAAAAAGCAGAGGCATCTTTACTAAAACTGATACCGGTGAGCCAGCAGTTGCATCAAAAGTTCAGAAACGGACCGCTGTCTCATGAAGAAGTGCAGGTTTATATTAAGCAGATTAAGCTCATTAACCAGGAAATAACACCAGCCGAAGATGGCTTTTCGGTTACCTTAGGTGAGGGTTCGCGCTGGCTGGAGCGGATGGTTTTACGCACGCTGATGGCCGTTGCCTTAACGGTTGAAATTACCGGAATCATCATTGCCGTATCTATCAGCAGAAACATTCGCAAAGGCTTGGGATCCATCATTACCGTGGCTAAACGACTGGCCGGCGGCAAACTGGACGAGCGGGTAGCCATAAAAAAAGGTGACGAAATAGGTCAGCTTGCTACTACCTTTAACACCATGGCCGACCATCTGCAGGAAACCATTGAGCAATGCAAAACCTCTGAAATTAAACTCCGCTCCTTTTTTGACAGTACCCTGGCCTGCCATGTGCTGCTCGATAAAGACTTGTGCATGCTTTATTACAATAAGGCGTCGGTAGAATTTGCCCGCAAGCATTATCACCACGAGGTACGGCAAGGTATGCCGGTAGAAGAATGGGTACAGGCCGACCGCCGCGAGCGCTTTGTTCAAAACTGCCACACTGCCATGGGCGGGCAGATGGTACAGGAAGAAATACCTATCACCTACGTAAGCGGCGAAACTTATTGGTGGTCGCTCACTTTTGCCGGAGCTTACAATACCGAGGGCGAGGTTATTGGTGTTTCGTACCATGCCATCAATATTACCGAGCGCGTACAGCAAGAATATGAGATACGCAGTCATAACGCCCTGCTCAAAGAAATAGCGTTTATCCAGTCGCATAGTATCCGCCGGCCGGTAGCCTCTATTTTAGGATTGATGAATGTTTTTGAAGCAGATGAGTGGATTGTAGATGAAGAGGGATTGGCTATGCTGAAAGCCGCCACGCTCGAATTGGACGAAAGCATAAAGAGTATTGTGGACATGATTCATGAGGATGAGTTTTCCCAAACTCCACACGCAGGAAACTCCGCAATAAAAATTTAAGAATCCCCAAATACACTGAGAATTTTCTTAAATATAAAACTGCTGATATAATGCTGGGAGAACAAGGCATAAACACAGCACTTTCGCTGGTGCAATACTCTCAATGCCAGCAGTTAATAAATAAATAATCTTATAGTATCATTCCAGTTCTTTTAAATTATCAGTTAAGCCATTTCACATTTCCGGGAACAAATCAGAAACTTTAGATGTTGCACCAACTATTGTATCCGCTTGTCGCGAATTAAAATCGACAGGCAGGTTCAAGGTTTTATTTTTTACATCTATAGAAAAAAACATGTCTGAGACAACACAAAGAAAACTGGAAAACCCGGCGAGTAAATATCCCGCCCCACCATTTGAACGGCAGCCACAACAGGCGCCAGGCCTGGTATCAAAAATGAACCCACTGCCCGACCATGGCGAAAAAAGCTATAAAGGCTCTGGTCGCCTACAGGGCCGCAAAGCATTAATTACCGGCGGCGACTCGGGTATTGGCCGCGCCGTAGCCATTGCCTATGCGCGCGAGGGAGCCGATGTGGCTATCAACTATTTGCCCGAAGAGCAGGCTGATGCCGACGAAGTAATCGCGCTGATTGAAGCTGCCGGTCAGAAAGGCTATGCCATACCGGGCGACATTACCAATTCATCATTCTGCCAAACCTTGGTTAAAGAAGCGGTGGAAAAACTGGGCGGCCTGGATATTTTGGTGAGCAATGCCGGCCGTCAGCAAGCGGTTGACTCTATTTTGGATATTACCGAAGATGGTTTTGATGCCACTATTAAAACCAATATTTATGCACCATTTTGGATTACCAAAGCTGCGCTACCGCATTTACCCGAAGGTTCGGCCATTATAGCCACCAGCTCGGTACAAGCTTACGACCCATCTGAAAACCTTTTTGATTACGCGCAAACCAAAGCTGCTAACGTGGCTTATGTAAAATCGTTAGCCAAGCAATTGGGTTCTAAAGGTATCCGCGTTAATGGTGTAGCGCCAGGCCCGGTATGGACACCACTACAAGTAAGCGGCGGGCAACCGCAGGATGCCATTGAAAAATTTGGCTCGGTAACTCCAATAGGTCGCCCGGGGCAGCCTGCAGAACTGGCTTCTATCTACGTGCAATTAGCCGATGCCGACGCCAGCTACGCTACCGGACAGGTATATGGAGCGGCAGGCGGAAACGGCCATCCATAAAATTAACTACCCATTATTGCTCTTACTTATCCTAACAGGTTATGCCTGTTAGGATATATACTTATCTGCTGCTATGAAACAACCCGATATTGCATCGCTGGGCTTAATCAGTGACCGCCACACATGTGCACTGCTCGATAA
>CAJYSL010000035.1 GCA_913777515.1 uncultured Mucilaginibacter sp. | reverse complement strand
GTCATGCTCTCGTCAAGCAAAGCTGCCTGATTTTGGGCAAAGTAGCCGATCTTAGCGTTGTGCCCAATTTTTAAGCTGCCCTCCACCTCAATCTCTTTCATCAGAGCCTTAATCATGGTCGATTTACCTTCGCCGTTTTTACCCACAAAGGCCACTTTTTCGCCGCGTTCAATCACCATCGCAGCATTTTTAAATACCACGTGGTCGCCATAGCTTTTGCTCAGGTCTTCTACCATCACCGGGTATTGTCCCGAACGTGGCGATGGCGGAAACTTCAGGCGCAGAGCCGATGTGTCCACCTCGTCAATCTCAATCACTTCCAGCTTTTCCAGCATTTTAACCCGCGACTGTACCTGCAACGTTTTAGAGTAGGTGCCCTTAAAGCGCTCAATAAACTCCATGTTGTCGGCAATAAAGCGCTGCTGTTCCTCGTAAGCTTTCAGCTGGTGCTGGCGGCGGTCGGCGCGTAGTTGCAGGTAGTGGCTGTACTTGGCTTTATAGTCGTAAATGCGACCCATCGTAACCTCGATGGTGCGGTTAGTAATGTTATCTACAAAAGCCCTGTCGTGCGAAATGACCATGACCGCTTTGGCCGAGTTTACCAAAAAGTCTTCCAACCACTGGATACTCTCAATATCCATGTGATTAGTGGGCTCATCCAGCAAAATTAGGTCAGGTTTTTTCAGCAGAATTTTGGCCAGCTCAATACGCATCCGCCAGCCCCCCGAAAACTCAGAAGTTAACCGAGTAAAATCCTGGCGCTCAAAACCCAGGCCTTTCAATACTTTTTCCGCCTCGGCGTCGTAATTGGCATCTTCCACGCTATAAACCTTTTCGCTCAGTTCAGATACCCGTTCAATCAGCTTCATGTAATCGTCGCTGTCGTAATCGGTGCGGATGTTCAGTTGCTCGTTAACCTCGTCCAGTTCTTTTTGCATCTGGTTGGCCTCGGCAAAAGCCTTCATGGTTTCTTCAAACACGGTTACCTTATCTTCGGTAAGCAAGTGCTGCGGCAGGTAGGCAATCACGGCCTCTTTGGGGCCGGTTACGCTACCTGTAGTAGGCTTGGCCACACCCGCAATAATTTTGAGGATAGTAGATTTACCCGCCCCGTTTTTACCCATCAGGGCTATCTTATCATTCTCGTTGATTGAGAAAGTTACATCGCTGAATAGTGTTGTCCCGCCAAACGAAACGGAAATATTATTGACATTGATCATTAGGGGCAAAGATAAGTACTGGTGGGTTAGTTAGTGGAGGTGTGGGTGAAGAAATTAGTGGATATTAAATGTTTGTTCAGCAATGTGTTGAGAAAAGTTAACAGCATCTGAAAAATAATTTCTGTTATTCGTTCGCAACATCAACAGTTGACACAGGCGTTTATAAATGACTAAAATACGGCAAGCAAAAGTTATGTAATTTGTAATATCTGGTAGTTTTATTTTTTAATTTATTATTAATAATATCTAATCGTAGAAATAATCGAAAACTGGTACTGGCGAATTGACAGATCGTGAAAAAAATGTAAAATAAAATATCCGTTTTGTTATTAATGAATAAAAGTCAGGTATTTATAGTGTGGATATTAAAAATTTGTTAGCTGTTTATTAGTAAAAATGCCGTTCAGCTAAGAAATTTTATTTGTTAATTTTTATTAAAAAAAATAAATGTTATAAAGTATTATGATATATTAGAGGCCTAAATAGTTCCTGTTCCTTTATTACATTTAAGCCAATTCTATGCCCAATTGCATCAAACCCTTTAAGTAAGCGGTAGCGGTTTTACGCGCTTTTAAGGCGTGCTCCAATTTTATTTCAAGTAAATATTATCTGTAAGGCTAGTACTTTGCAGGCCATGAACGTGGCTTGCCCAAAGTATGCGCAGTGAATACTTATGTATTTACAGCATCTATTAATTATTACTCTAAACCGCACGATGATGAAACAGTATCGATTGATTGCCTTGTTTGCTTGTACCTACATCAGATTTCAACCCGTCACGGGTTGGGATGACCGGCAATACGTTTACCACAAATTCACATTCATATCCACCAACCTATATCATGAATAAAAGTCACATTTTCCTTAGCCTCGTCTGCTGCATAATTTTCGGGGTTAAGTTGCGGGCACAAACTAACGTCAACCTCCCTGCAGTTATTCCACCCTCACCTACAGCTGCCGCATTTGCACGATACGGTGAGATTCCTGTTGATCATAGTACAGGAGTGCCAAAAATCGAAATCCCTATTTATACCCTCAAAGCTGGAAATCTAACATTACCTATTACTTTTTCTTATCACGCTAGTGGTGTAAAGGTTAAAGATATTGCCAGCGAAGTAGGATTGGGTTGGGTATTAAATGCGGGCGGAGTTATTTCAAGAACTATCATGGGAAAACCGGACGATAACGCCGCTAATTACCAGACACCCTATCGTTCTAAAGAGCAGATCGCTGCAGCCATATCTGCGGCTACCACACAGGGAGCTAAGGAAACAGTTATGGAAGGACTCGATGCGATGTACCGTAACATGTTTGAGATGCAATCAGACCGCTATACTTTCAATTTCAACGGACATGCCGGGCTTTTTAGGTACGACTTTTTGAACGGTAGTACCAAGACAATACCATACACTCCTATTAAAATAAGTCGTAATGGATCTGCTCCAACTAGCACATATCAAATTGTAGATGAAGCAGGTGTGATCTATGACTTTACTGCGCAGGAATATTCAAATGGGTACGAGTCTAGCTGGCGGCTAAAAACAATTACCTCTGCAGATAGAAAGCATACCATGAACTTTTTTTATTCACAGGAAAGCGTAATAGAGGAGATGATGGTGTCGCCTACTGTAGTTAAAGATAAAAAATGGACGCCACATTGGGGAAGCATTACAGACGAGGATTATACAGAATTTAAAAATAACTTGAGTTTTGTGAATCACAATCCGCTTAAGTTGGATAGTATTGTAACGGCCAATACAATTATTTCTTTCACTTATGCTGCCGACAGGCATGATGCAGGAAGTGCTAGAATGACAAAGTTGGTTATAGCCGACCGCGTGACTAAAAGCCCAATCTCGATAATTGCGCTTGACCAAAGTTACTTTGGTGACAATAATAATCCTAATAGAGTTAACAGCCGTCTCAGATTAGACAGGTTAAGAATATATGGTAACAACGAGAGCGATACGCCTCAGGCTTATGCTTTCGAATACAACGGAAGTCCATCAACCTTTTATGACGTTCACGATGCATCAGTGTACAATTACACTAGCCGGTTTGGATTTGGTGAGGATTACTGGGGCTATTACAATGGAAGTAACAATAATTTTCCTAGCCAGTTTATGAGTTTCCTCAGTCCGTATGAAATCAGTACTTATGGAGGAGACCGAAGTGCTAACCCAACATTGATGGGCGGCGGCAATATAAAGTCTATAAAGTATCCAACAGGCGGAAAAACGACTTTTGACTTTTCTGCCAATGGGATTACCTCAGGGAATTATTATCCCTATTCAACAACTTATCCTAACGCTTTAGGAGGTCTTAAAGTTGACAAAATAACGAATTACGCTTCAGACAATACCGTGTCGTCTACGTTAAGTTATGAGTACATAGGTAACACTGCACAAAATATAGCTTCTTATCAGTTTTATTATGAACAGCCTGTTACGCATATAGTTGAAGGATATTTCTTTGCAGACACAGATCATCCACAACCTTATAGCTTTATTTTTAATACTCAAAAGAAGGTTTTAGTAGCCAATGCTCTCTACTCATTAGGCCAGTCGAATGGAGCATCGGGAATTTACACCGCTGTTGTTGAATATAGGGGAGAAAAATCACTCAACGTAGGAAAAACAGTTTTTAATTATGAATTTCCAGAACCATATGGAATATTAAACGAAGCACTGAGTAGGCCGCAATACTTAACATTTGCACAGTTTGACAGGGGTACTTATCAGCCATTGCTTAAGTCGCAAGAAGACTATCGTTTTAATGCTAGCACAGGCGATTATACACTTATAAGGTCATTGGTGAACACTTATCAGCGATATCATGAGACCTCGTTCAATACAGGTGTACAAGTGGCCAGAACAAGAGACTACGTAACCGAAGGAGGGGGGCATATTGGATATTACAATAATTATACAGATATCAATGACTATCTGTACGAATTTGAATGTGATAACACCCGAGGATATGAAGATGTTAAATTACTCAAAACATCTAGCATCACTGAAAATGCAAATGCGGCATCTCCGTTTATGCAACTAACTACTTATGAGTATGGAAATCAAGAACATATTCAGCCTACTCAAAAAACGGTGCGTAACAGTGCGGATGAAACTTTGATAACACAGTATAAATATCCGGCTGATTTTTCGACACAATTTCCCTACAATTTAATGATGGATAATGACCATCATCTTTGGACACCTGTTGTTGAACAGACAGAGTTTAAAAATTCTACAAGCACAGTATTGCAGTCTACCAAAACAGACTATACTGTATTTAATAATGATAATTATCAAATCTACCCTCATACTGTATCAACGAGTACTAATGGTAGCAGTTACGAACCCAGACTTCAATATTTAGATTATACCACTAAAGGTAATATACGTAGTGGGTCTAAAATCGGAGCACCTATCAGCTCATACATCTGGGGTTATGGAGACCAATACCCTATAGCTGAGGTAAAGGGTGCGAAGGTGAACGAGATTTACCTGGCTAACATTGAAGAAAAGACGGACTTTCCGGATTGGGCCATGGTGCAGGATAATACCCGCGCACATAGTGGACTCTATTCGGGCAGGATTTATAACAATGGGGCATCTGGTGAGTTTACGGCTCACAGCAATACCTGGCTGCAAATTAACCAGAACGGGCAGCCGCGGCGCTATCACTACTCCGGCTGGGTTTACAGCAACGGGCATTCGGCAGAGATATTTCTGTTTATGAAACGCCCCGGCGAACAAGGTTACTTTACCTATGTGGACCGGGTAATGACTACCGAGACTAACCGGTGGGTATACCTATCTAAAGATTTCGAGGTGCCGGCCGATGTGGTGCTACTCAATATCCGGTTAGATAACAACGGCGATAACGGAGGCGGTAATGTGTGGTTTGATGACATCAGGCTGCATCCTTCGGAAGCGCTAATGACCAGTTACACCTATAAACCATTGCTGGGCATCACCAGTGCAACTGATGCCAAGGGGACAACTACCACTTACGAATACGACAGCTTTGGCCGCCTGATGAACATCCGCGACCAGGACCAAAACATCCTGAAGCACCTGGACTATCACTACAAACCATAATAAAAATCCTGATGAAAAAACTATATATCTTACTTGTGGCTATGGTAGCCATAAGCCCGGTTTACGCACAACAGGCCGACAGCGTTAAAAAGCAGCGGCAGCTACAGGCTTACCGGCAACGGCTGGGTCTGCCTGATGATAAAGCTAAAAAGGTGGATGCTGCTCATGAGCAATACAAGGCAGCGCTCAAAGCCGTAACGGATAATCCTAACCTGTCTGACGAAGAAAAGCGCAAAGCAGCCACCAAGCTGATGGCAGAAAAGAACAACAAGTTAGCTGCTTTACTGACTGCAGTGCAACTGGATGCGGTAGTTCCCACCTCCGAGCGTGAGCGTAGGAATCTCAAAAGCAAAAAAGAGCTGATTGTAACCCGCAAAGACAGTTTGCAGTTACAGGAGCAAATGAGCAAGGCGCTGGTAATCCCTAAAGAGAAAGCCCGGCAGGTAATGTTTGTGCAGCTGGGTTACAAAGAGCAGACCAAACGGCTGCTGGCCGATAGCAGCCTTACCGAGCCGGTAAAGCGTACCCGGCTCAACCAACTCATCAGGGCGCGTAACCAAAAGCTTAATCAGTTACTCCTGCCGGTGCAGGTGAGTAAACTGGTGCCGACAGCAGAGCAAAAACTTTAACCCTAAACCCCTTATCAACCTTAGCCTATATGAAAAAGATATTACAGCTTTTGGTGCTCTTTGTGCTGAGCCAGAGCTGGCAGCCCCTGTTTGCCCAAAGCGGTATTTATGCTTGGGATGCCGTTAACGCAGGTACTTACGGCAGCTGCGGTGGCGGAACTTACTCCGACATTCGCAACAACAGTCCGTCTTACGGTTATATAGACCAGTTAGGGCAGGCCAACCCGGAGATCTATTATACGTTTACCCTGACCAATGCCAGTGCGGTTACCATATCCACCTGCGGCTCGCCGCTGGGTGATACCTACCTGCACCTGCTGGATGCTTACGGTAACGAGATTGCCTCGAACGACGACTATGGCCCATCGTGTTCTGGTTACCAGGCCTCGATGCAGGCAACACTGTCTGCCGGTACCTATTATGTGGCGGCAGAAGGTTACGGCGGTAATACTGGCAATATTGCCACTACCATTACCGTGGCCGATAACGGCAGCAGTAACACACCGCCAGGCGCCTATTTTAGTAATGCCATTGATGCCGGCACATTATCGCCCGGAACGCCATTTAGCAGTACCTTGAGCAATTCGGCTTGTTACGGTAATGATTTTAACCACTCTTCTAACCAGCCCAGCAACGATATCTTTTATAAGTTTACGCTGGGCAGCAGCGCAATCGTAAGCCTGTCTACCTGCGGGTCTGGATTATCCGATACGTTTCTGCACTTATTGGATGCCTCGGGTAACCAAATCACGTTTAACGATGACGTCGGTCCGTTATGTACAAGTGCTCAGGCATCCATACAAACTACGCTTTCAGCGGGCACTTATTATGTAGTGACAGAAGGATACGGTACAAACTCCGGGAGCATCACCACCACTATCGGTATAGTATCTTCAGGAAACAGCAACTGCGCACCTTTGGGCACGCCGAGTACAGACCAAAATTATGTGCAAACGCTGACGCCACGTGTGCCCGTCAGCAATGCCGCTACCCTGATGTCCGGCAGTATATGTGATGTTAATCAGACCATCCAGTACTTTGATGGTTTGGGCCGGCCTTTGCAGACGGTGCAAGTAAAGGGCAGCCCGGGCTTTAACGATGTGATACAACCCTTTATCTATGATTCGTTTGGTAGAGAGGCTCAAAAATATTTGCCTTATACGGCTACGGGCAATTCAGGCAGTTACCGGCCCGGTGCAACAGCAGAGCAGTCCGGTTTTTATAACACGCCACCAGCAGGCGTAAAGCAGAACACTACACCTTTTGCCCTAACCATTTTTGAGCCTTCGCCGTTAAACCGGCCCCTGGTGCAGGGAGCCCCCGGCTTTGACTGGCAGCCGGCGCAGGGCCACACCGTGCGCACCGCGTATGGTAGCAACGATGCTACCGGCAACTACAGCGTAAGGCAGTATAGCGCAGCATTATCCGGTGCTAATGACGGGCGAACACTCAGCAGCAGCCAGAACTACACTGCAGGGCAACTGTATTTGACCATTCTGAAAAACGAGAACTATAATGATGCCACCGACGGACTGGAAGGCCAAACACACGAGTACAAGGATAAGGAGGGTCACGTAGTACTTAAGCGAACCTTCAACATAAAAAACGGTAGCCTGGAAATGCTGAGTACCTATTATGTGTACGACGACCTGGGGAACCTGAGCTTTGTGCTGCCACCTAAAGCTAACCCGGATAATGGGCTGAGCAGTACTGCCGACCAGGGTACGCTGGATGACTTGTGTTACCAGTACCGCTATGATGGCAGAAACCGCATGGTAGAAAAAAAGCTGCCTGGCAAGGGATGGGAGTTTATGGTTTACAATACCCTAGATCAGGTGGTGATGAGTCAGGATGCTAATCAGCGTAACAAATCGCCCAACGAGTGGACTTTTAATAAATACGATGCGCAGGGCAGGGTTATTATTACCGGTATATGGAAAAGTCCCGGCACTTATGCCAGCTCAAATGTAACTTCTCCCAGCAGATCTGACAGAAACGGTATTCAAAATTATTTGAACCAGACCGGCGCTGTCAAATGGGAGGTGCTTGATAACACAACCAAATCAGGTTACAACAATCGCAGTGATCCGGATTTTAATAGTCCGCAAATCTATTTAACCATCAATTATTATGATGACTACAGCTTTTTAGGCAATACCAACATTGTTGCCAACCCGGTAACCTCAATCTACCAACCACCGGGTCAGGGCCAGCTCAACCATCCAAGGGGCCTGCCAACCGGTACCAGAACCGCGATACTGGGTACCGACAATTTGCTGCTGACTGTGAACTACTATAACGAAAAAGGGCAACTGGTACAAACTAAGAGCGATAACCATTTGGGCGGAAACGACATTGTCACCAACACGTATAACGACATCACCGGCGAATTGCTGACCTCTAACCGGGCACATACAGGCAGCGGCAGCAATGCGGTCACCATTGCCAACCGTTACACCTATGACCACATGGGTCGCAAGCTGGACACCTATCAAACCATGAACTCGGATGCCGAGGTATTACTCTCCAGGCTGGAATATAACGAAGTGGGCCAGCTTAAAAGCAAGGCCTTAGGCAGCGGGCAGCAGCAGATGGATTATGCCTACAACGAACGTGGATGGCTTACCAGGATCAACGACCCAAATTCAGCAGCAAGTGGCAACAAGCTCTTTGCCTTAGAGCTGCGCTATAATTATCCTGGGGCAGGCGCTGCTGCGCAGTGGAACGGCAATATCTCCGAACAGCGTTATCGCGGGCAAGAGAGCGGAGACCAAACCGTAAAATACGCTTATGATAAAGTGAACCGTTTAACCGATGGTGTCTCTACCTCTACGCTGAGCGAAACCGGTATTGGTTATGATGCTGTAGGTAACATCCAGGCCCTGACCCGCAGCGGAGCCAGCCCTGCTACGCTGGCTTACGCTTACACGGGTAACCAGTTAAGAGTGGTTACTAATAACGGAAACCCTTTCCGCGCTTACGATTATGATCCAAACGGCAATGCGACATCGGATGGTAAGGGCCATACAATTACTTATAACATGCTGGATTTGCCGCAAAGCATTACCGGACTAAATCTGAGCTACCAGTATGATGCCGCCGGAACTAAGCTAAGCAAAGTTAGCAATGGTGTGACCACTCAATATGTGCGCGGCATTGTTTACAAAAACGACGGTACGATTGACTTTGTGCAGACTGAGGAAGGCAGAGCTGTTCGTACGGGAACAAATAGTTACAGTTACGAATATGTGCTCAAAGATCATTTAGGCAATAACCGGGTAGCAGTGCAAAACGGTAATCATGTTGGCGAGGATGACTACTATCCCTTCGGCCTGAACGTTCACCGCAAAGCAAATGATGGTAACAAGTATCTTTACAACGGTAAGGAGATTCAGGACGAATTGAACGGTCAGTATGATTACGGCGCCAGGTTCTATGACCCAGTGATTGCTAGGTGGAATGTGCCTGATCCATTGGCGGAAATGTCTTTTGAATTGGCGGGATACAATTATTGCAATAATAATCCTGCATTACTAAGTGACCCATTGGGACTGAAAGCAGATACCGGTCGTACACTTAAAGAGGTTATAGTAAGATCTATTCAAAGAGCAGAGCGGACTGTAAAAGATTATCCGCTATTCCCTCCATTCATGGGTTACAGTAACAGATACATTGGACAGGTTTTTGATCATTTCAAGGTCAGAAATGACGCTACGAACCTTGGAGCAGTTGTAAACAACGCAGTAATCAGCAGGAAAACAACTACGTTTACTGGTGACCTTTTAGAAAAACTTAAAAAAGACCCCGGAATGACAGAGTTTAAAAAGCATTTAATGAAAGCGCTCGCCTCAAATCCAAAACTTAAAAAGATACATTTTGTTGAAGGTGTCGGATTTGGTGGTCCTAGTAATGGATTCGTAAATTTTTTTAAAGCTGGATTTCAGGAAGTAACATGGGCAATCCGTAATTCAATTGTTGTTGCTGATGCTACTGTTAAATCAGATGGCACTGTAGTAGTGAACTTTAGTACTACTGATACTCTGGATTTAACACCAGAAGAAACTCGGTCTTTTGGTTACAACGCATTAAGTACTGCGTTCGGCCTCCTTTTCCATAGTGCGGCCGGTGGAAGTATGGATATGAAAACGACAGCTAGCTGGACAGAAACAATAAAACCATAAATATGCAAAAACTAATGTTGATAGGATGTTTGTTGATTGTTTCTTGCAATAATTTCACTTCAAGCAAGCATCAGGATGACGATTTTTATACTGACAAAGGAAGTTTTGATATGGCCAGGATACCCCTTATAAAGCCATATGAAGCAACGACGCCATCAACTAATGTTAATTGGGTAATAAGCTCAATTGACACGAACAGTGTTCCAATAACTATTGACGGCACAAAAGAAATAAAAGTTACAAAAGGATTGATATTGATTCATAGCATCAATACAACCCTAAATTATCAACCTGTTAAAGAGGCATGGTTTATTATATTACCCAAAAAAAGAATTATAAGAGGCTTTAGTAAACATAAAGACTATTTGGGGCTGCTGGACAGCTCCGGTATAAAAAATGAACCTAAATTGTATCAAATTGGAAAAGTATTTAATTATTTCGACATGAATGATACTATAAATTGGGAGGAAATACATTAGAAGTTACTCTTTACTAATATGTGCAACAAGTTGATAAGTTAAGCAGCATAATGTATTAGCAAACAAGACAATCGCAAGCTAGCGATAGAACGTCGGGTAGGCAAAACATAAAAACTTTGTGTTTTTGAAAGAACCATGAACAACTTAGGAGCCCGGCTAAACCCCATTACTGGCGCGAGAATGTCGGGCCGGATAAGAGGGCAAACGCTTATCGTGCTTTTAGGAACCAATCAACATCAAAAAAGCCCGGCTGCATGCTGGGCTTTTTTGGTGCTACGAAAAGCATTTTAATCAGCTCAACCTGCTGCAAAGCATCACTGGTGGTGACAACGATGTGACCTACATATACGATGCCGCCGGCAGAAAACTGCGCAAGGTAAGCAGCGGCACTACGACAGATTATGTGAGTGGTATACAGTATAAAGCTGACGGAACGATTGATTTTGTGCAGACCGAGGAAGGCCTGGCTAAGAGAACTGGCAGCAGTTATGCTTACTACTATAACCTCAAAGATCATTTGGGTAACGTGAGAACCACGTTTTACCGTAACCCGAACAATAACAATACTGAGGTTTTACAACAGGACGATTATTATGCCTTTGGCTTTAGAAAAACAGGCGCTGTTGGCGATAACAAGTTCCTTTACAACGGCAAAGAACTGCAGGACGAAACCGGGCTGTATGATTATGGAGCTAGGTTCTATGATCCGATCATTGGGCGGTTTACTACTGTTGATCCAAAACCTAACTATTCAATGAGCAGCTACGCTGCATTTTTAAACAACCCTATACTTATTGTTGATCCTCTTGGAGACACTACATATCGGTTTAGCCAAGTTGACGGGAAATATATAGGTATGTACGATTTAGACATAGCCGGACAAGTCGGCTCATATGGAAGTATGAAGACGATAGGCAAGGGGAAAGACAAGCAGGAGGTTTGGGATGGACAGCGATTTGAATTTGCAGATCCTGTAAGTGACGCCGAGCAAATCAGGGATGGAATCATCAACTCACTTGTTTTTGTAAGCAATACCGAGATGAAAGAGATGTTGACTGCTCAAGGTGCCTTTAATTACGACGACAAAAATAGCGCCTGGCGTTTTTATCAGAACAGTAAAGGCAATCAACGTTTTGATTATTCCTATTCTGTAATTCCAATAAAATATGCAGCACAAGGAGCTAGTTCAAGCCCTTTAGAGATACCTTCTCCATTGTTGTTTCTGCCCCAGGGAGATAATACAGCACACAATCATATGAATTTTGGAAATTACCTATGGGGTGCTTCGGGATATACTTTAGGTTTTGAAGTCGGCACTCTTCAATTAGGAGCGCATTTAAATAGTATCAAAAATCCTGGCTCAAATGGTTACCCTCGTCAATGGGACTCTAAGGATGATCAAAATTCAATTAAAAAAGGAGTATTTCACGCCGAACGATTTAAGTACAGAACAATTTTAGAAATGAGACCTCATAGGTAAAAAGCAACAAAATGAAAACAATGCACTTTATTATTTTACTCTTTATTTCGATGGGGCAGCTGTCTTGTACTAATAAAGGGATTTCCAAGAATGATATTGATAAATTTATTTCCAAATATCAAGGTGAAAATTTTGATGCCATAAAAGGAATGTCGGTATTCGAACGAAGTAGAAGTGGCGATGAAATCGTGTATGGCGTTAGCATGCTTGGTGAAGGCAAGCCGCCATATTTTGTGGAGTACAGCATTTCCCGAAAATCCGTAATTAAAATAAATAAATCTCTGTTAACAAAGGCTAGCGTAACGGAATACTTAACAGCTGATGAGATTGCGAGAGCCATAAATACGATTACAGAATACGGGTTTTTCCTATTGTCAGTTGATAGTTCACGAAACGTTTTTATCAATCCATTTTCATCAAATTCACCTGCATATTTTTTGCGTTTAAATGTCCTGACAGGCGACAGTGTAGTCCGAAAGGGATATGTTTACGAGCAATACAGAAATAACTGGTACATAAACCGAACTAAATAAATGCCCTTTAACTCGTGCGAGAATTTTGGATAAGCTTGAAAGCAAAGCTCTTTTATGCTTTTAGTAATCAATTAAATCCAATAGAGCCCAGCCCTGTGCCGGGTTTTATTATTTATACAAAAAGCCTTTAGCTATAACCTGCCGCAGAGCGTTACGGGCAGCGATACCAACGTGACCTATACCTGCGATGCCGCAGGCAGAAAGCTGCGTAAGGTAAGCAACGGTAATACCACGGATTATGTAAGCGGCATCCAGTATAAGTCTGACGGTACGATTGACTTTGTACAGACCGAGGAAGGCTTGGTCAAAAGGACTGGCAGCAGTTATGCTTACTATTACTTGTTAAAATATTCTGAGAATAACCGTGTACCGGTACAAAAAGAATTAATCACGATGAGAGTCCCCGTCGTAAATTCGTACAAAAAACAAAAAAGCAGCTACATCTTCATGTAACTGCTTTTTTATTGTGCGCCCACCTGGGCTCGAACCTTTTTCTAAAATGTGCTTATTATCAGCTTATTACAAAGAAAGTCAATCTTCAGGTGCTTAGTTAGGTGCCCACTTTATTGACTATTCAAATATACGAAAATGATAAAATTTGGAAAATTTGTTGTTATATCGTAATATTGCGATATTAATTATGGGCATCACCAAAACGGACATATTCAACAAGCAGCAAAACGAGCTGGCAGTGCAGTTAAAAGCTATTGCGCATCCTGCACGTATTGCTATTTTGCAGCATATTATCGCAGCGAATGCTTGTATATGTGGTGATTTGGTTGAAGAACTCGGGCTTGCGCAGGCAACTATTTCACAACATTTGAAAGAGCTAAAAAACGCCGGGCTTATACAAGGCACTATAGAGGGTGTTAGCGTTTGTTACTGCATTGAGCCGAAAGCCTGGAAAGCACTACAACTGGAACTAAATGTACTGTTTGGTTCTTACAAAGAAAAGCAAGACAATTGCTGTTAAAATTTTTTGAGTTAATCTATCGTAATATTGCAATAAATAAAGCATGCAGCCATGAATAATATAGAAGCAATCAACTGGAAAACCTTTAAGGATACCTTATTACAGCATTCGGACCTTGACCTGCAATTCCAATATGCAGAAGGCAAACTGGTAGATCCAGCTTACCATATCACCGAGATCAAACAAGCGCCGATCACTTCCGTGGATTGCGGCGGCGTAATGAATGCCTGGACAGAAATTATCGTACAGCTTTGGGTGCCGGAGGGCGAACAGCAAGAGCAATCGATGAAAGTAGGCAAAGCTTTATCTATCGTGGATATCGTCGAGAAAATGCTGCCACTGAACCCCAACGGTACAGTAAAGATCGAGTTCGGTAACTCTGAATTTGATACCCGCCAAATGTTCCCCAATGAAATGATCGTGAGTGAAAATGCTTTAACCGTTGACCTGCGCCCGGATGCGGTGCAATGCAAGGCTATTGGTCGCGGCGGCAATTGCGGCACGAATGATAAGGGTGAGGAATGTTGTGCGCCTGCGGTCGTTGAAAAACCAAAAGTACAATTAGTGAACCTGGCTGCACCCGCTGAAGCCTGCTGCACACCGGGCGGGGGCTGCTGTTAAACAACTTCATCATGGAGATCAAAGCTGCGCAACCTTACAAAGCAGAAGTAGTTGAACTTTTAAGTTTGGCCAAACTACCTTATGCAGATCTGCCGGAAACACTGAACAATTTCTTTGTCGCCATTAACGATGGCGAAGTCATCGGGGCCGCCGGAGTGGAGATCTACGGCAGTAATGGCCTATTGCGTTCGGTGGTCATTCACCCCAATTTCCGAAAACAAGGCATCGCCGCTCAACTCTTGCAAAAAATTGAAGCTACAGCCTTAGATCAAAACATGACCAAGCTTTTTCTGCTGACAGAAACAGCTCCTGGTCATTTTGAAAACCATGGCTTTAAACGCATCAGCCGGGAAGAAGTGCCCGAACCGTTAAAAGCTTCATCCGAATTTTCCCATGTCTGCCCGGTTTCGGCAGTCGTTATGTCAAAACCACTAATTAAATTATAAATGAAAAACATATTAGTGCTCTGTACAGGAAACAGTTGCCGCAGCCAAATAGCCGAAGGTTACCTGCGTTATTTTGCAGGCGACAAAGCAACTATTTACAGCGCAGGTATCGAAACGCATGGCGTAAACCCCAAAGCTATCGAGATCATGAAACGTGATGGTATAGATATATCCGGTCATACTTCCAACAACGTAGATGAGTATGCCGACATCGCCTTCGACTACGTGATCACCGTTTGCGATAACGCGAAGGAGAATTGTCCTTACTTTCCAACCAAGGCCATTAAACTACATCAAAATTTTCCGGACCCGGCCAAAGCTACCGGTACCGATGAACAAATTATGGAGCAGTTTCGCGAAGTGCGGGAAATGATCAGGCAATACGCAAGGAATTTCGTGAACGAAAACCTAAAGGACTAATGAGTATTGACCACTGCGCGCCGACCGTTGAAAGACAACGATTAGGCTTTATTGACCGTTACCTCACCTTGTGGATCTTCCTGGCGATGGCCATTGGTGTTGGCCTTGGTTATTTTTTCCCTTCATCGGCCACTTTTATTAATTCCTTTTCGAGCGGTACGACCAATATCCCGCTGGCCATTGGCCTCATCATGATGATGTACCCGCCATTGGCCAAAGTGAAATACGAGAAAATGGGCGAAGTATTCCGTAATACTAAGGTATTGAGTGCTTCGCTCATCCTCAACTGGATTGTCGGCCCGGTGCTGATGTTCGTGTTAGCTATTACTTTACTACGGGATCATCCTGATTATATGGTCGGCCTGATACTCATTGGCCTCGCACGTTGTATTGCTATGGTTGTGGTTTGGAACGAACTCGCTGAGGGCAACCGCGAATATGCCGCTGGCCTGATCGCTTTAAACAGTATTTTCCAAGTGCTATTATACAGTGTTTATGCTTATGTATTCATTACGCTCCTGCCGCCCTTGTTCGGCTTAAAAGGTCTGGCCGTTAACATCACGATCGCAGAAATTGCCAAGTCGGTCGGCATCTATTTAGGTGTTCCATTTGCAGCGGGCGTGATCAGCCGTTATACGCTCATTAAACTGAAAGGCGAAACATGGTTCAATACCAAATATGTACCCTTCATATCGCCGATAACTTTGATCGCCCTGCTATTCACTATTATCGTCATGTTCAGCTTAAAAGGTGATCTGATCGTAAAAATACCATTCGACGTAGTGCGCATCGCTATCCCATTAGTGATCTATTTTACCATTATGTTTATTGCCAGTTTTTTTATCGGCAAGTCATTCGGTGCCGATTATTCAAGATCGACTTCTATTGCCTTTACGGCAACCGGTAACAATTTTGAGCTGGCTATCGCTGTTGCCATCGGCGTGTTCGGCATTAATTCAGGTGAAGCATTTGCCGGTGTGATCGGCCCGCTTGTGGAAGTTCCGGCGCTGATAGCATTAGTGAATTTGGCTTTTTGGTTTAGAACCAAATACTACCCAGCCTGATCCTAAAAAATAAAATGACCGACCGAAAACAGGGTATTTGATACTTCTTGACCCCATGTTCATCTATACCAAATGCAGGATAGCGTACAAAGCGCTTACTGAGATCAATATCCACAATACCACACCCTGCACCAAAGGTTTGAATCCTACTGAAGCCAATACCTGGCGAGATAAACCGGCACCGATCAGGAACAAGGTCAAGGTGAGTCCCGCCTTAGCGATCATTACCATATAGGGGCTGATTAGTTTGACGACAGGCATGTAAGTGTTGGCGATCATTGCCAGAATGAATAACCCGATGAAATAAGGAATAGCTACTTTTTTAGATTGGTTTTTGAACAGAAAGGTCGACAAAAATGCGATCGGCACGATCCACAGCGCCCTGGCTAATTTCACTGTAGTAGCTACCTCTAAAGCGTGTGCGCCGTACTTACTGGCAGCCCCGACAACTGAACTGGTATCATGAATGGCAATGGCACACCATAAACCGAACTGGGTTTGTGATAAGTTGAAGTAATGCCCGACTACCGGGAACACAAACAGCGCAATAGAATTCAGTATAAACACACAACCTAAAGCGACAGAGATCTGTTTTTCTTCAGCCTTGATTACCGGAGAGATGGCTGCAATGGCGCTGCCACCGCAGATAGCGGTACCGTTTGAGATCAGGTAAGAAGTTTTCTTTTCGATCTTCAGCCATTTGCCGATCAGGAAACCGAAGAGTAAAGTGCTGCTAATCGAAGCGATGGTAAACAGCACGCCTTCTTTACCAGCCTGCATGGCACTATGCACATTCATACCGAAACCCAACCCTACAACCGATACCTGTAACAACAGGTGTGTAGCCTTATGATTTAAATGCAGGTATGGGTGACCTGACAATTGCGCGACCGCCAAGCCTAATAACAGCGCGATAGCCGGGCTGACGATTGGTGTAAGGCATAAAGCCACGCAAATGATAAAGATAAATTTACGGGTATTTTCGTTTAGGTGAAGAAATGTATGGGTTTGAGTTAACTGATGTTGGGTATCCATGATCTTTGCTTTTGATACCCAAAATTCCGTCTTATTTAGTGATAAATTTTATCATAAAAGGCGATGGTCGATAACTAAAGGTTATGGTAATTTTTGAAACCAACTGTGGTTAAATAGCTGCCCGGTATTAAATGGCGTATGATGGATATGCTCCATACTCCCCGTTAAATGAAAGTGCTCCCGGAAAATGTTTGATAACGAAGCAGGTGAATGACGTTCAACCGCTAATCCGCCACACTTTTCAGGGCCGTCGATACTAAAAGTCCCGATGATAAGTTTTCCATTAGCGCTTAAATATTTAGCTGCCACTTCAGCGTATTTGCTTTGATCTGCTGTATTGGTCAAAAAATGAAATGCTGCCCGGTCATGCCAAAGGTCGTATTGATCGTCAATTTCCATATCCAGCACATCACTTACGATCCATTTAATTTCATTAGCCTGATCACCCAACCGAAACTTCGCCCTGTCAATAGCCTTGGCAGAAATATCCAATACGGTAATATTCGTGTAACCCGATGCCAGCAGATGATCCGCCATTAAGCTGTCACCACCCCCAATGTCAATGATCGCTGCATCTTTTGGAAGATTTAAGCTGTTAATGATCGTTAACGAGGTTTCTGGTATTGGCTCGTACCAGCTTACTTCGGCCAGCTTTTTTTGTGCATAAACGTTTTCCCAGTGTTCTTTTTTATCAGCCATTGTTAAGATATAAACTTTTTGATCGCTTCTCTAAGATCGAACACGTTGGTTTTCGAATCAAATGCGTTGGCAACAATACTGCTGCCGGCAGCACTGCGGTAGCCTCCGGCGCAATGCACCACAATAGGTTTACTGAAAGGAATTTCCGCTAAACGCTCACGCAGTTCATATAGTGGAATAGGAAGAGCATTCCGGAAAACCGGCTGCGCTTTTACTTCAGCTTCGTTTCGGATATCGACTATCGTGTATTGCTCCGGGTGCGCAGCAAAATGAGCAAAGTTCAGTTCTGCCATTTGTTCGTGGCCTCCGTCAATCACAAATGCGGCTTCTAAAAAAGCTTCGTAGCCGATTTTAGCGGCTTTACCGATTACTTGCTTTAGTTTCTCCTCGTTTTCAGCTACTAAATAAAAAGCTTCTTTGGGTGCGATGATGCTGCCCAGCCAAGTCTCAAATTTGCCGCCATTCTGAATATTGATCGATCCCGGCAAATGCCCTTTTTTAAATTCCTGTTCAGGGCGGGCGTCGATAATAAACATTTCGCTGTTCAGCTCGACTGGTTTTTTGGCCGGAACGCCAGCTAATGCTGGTTGTAATGGTGGTGCGCCATGCTTATTCAAGGCAACATCATATGCAAAGTATTTTGGTATGAATGGCTGCTCTTCCAGCAAGGTCTGCACAAATTCAGTTTCGCTCATTTCCTGTAACGACCAGTTGCCCGCTCTTTCTGCGCCGATAGTGCTGCGATTATCATCGCTTAGCGCTTTACCGCATAAGGTACCTGCGCCATGTGCCGGGTAAACCCAAACCGCATCGTCCAACACCAACAATTTGTCGCGCAGTGAATGATACATTTGTTGGGCTAATTCCTCACGCCTCGCAGTGAGGTTTCCGGCCTGCTCACGCAGATCAGGCCTACCGCAATCACCAATGAACAGCGTATCGCCGGTAAATACGGCTTTGTCCTGACCATTATGCTCCAAAACAATGCTGATGCTATCCGGCGAATGACCTGGGGTATTCAGGCCTTTCAATTTTATTTTACCAAATGCGATCACGTCACCATCATCAAATGTTTGATGTGCATATTCAGCCTCTAATAGCTTGGAGCAATAAATGACCGCTCCGGTAACCTGCTGTAATTCCAGGTGCCCGCTTACAAAATCAGCGTGCGGATGGGTTTCGATCACACCGATGATGTTGGCATCATGTGCTTTTGCAAAAGACAGGTACGGCGTAACATCCCTTGCCGGATCGATCAGCACGATCTTGTTTTCGCATTCGCTTAATATCGCGTAAGAATAATGTGATAGTCCTTTATCTTCAAATTGTTCAATTTTCATATCAATGCGGAAGTTTTTCACGTAATAAACCATAAACCCAGGTACCTGCAACGGCGCTCAGCAGCGTTAATGTTGTAACCAAAATGCCGCTGCCGATCTGCGCGAATATGGGGCCTGGGCACGCACCGGTAAGCGCCCAGCCCAATCCGAAGATCAAACCACCATAAACATAGCCCCAGTTAAACTGCTTATCCGGGATGATGATCGCTTCTTGATGGATCGTTTTGATATTGAATCGTTTGATCAACAAGATGGAGATCATGGCGACTACAATAGCACTGCCGATGATGCCATACATGTGGAAGGCTTGCAGGCGGAACATTTCCTGTATGCGGAACCACGATATCACTTCGGATTTGATCAGGATGATACCGAAGCACATCCCGACCAGTAAAAATTT
>CAJYSL010000034.1 GCA_913777515.1 uncultured Mucilaginibacter sp. | reverse complement strand
GAATCTTTCCCGGTTAAAGGGGTAGTAACAGTGTTTTCTATAGGTAGCATAATGTTAGGTATCAGTTATCGGGCCAACCGGATGCCGGTGAAATGCCAGCGCAGGTTGGGATGAAAAAAATTACGGTAGGTAATGCGGCTATGCCCCGGCGGCGTCGCTACAGAGGCTCCGCGCAGCACTTTCTGGCTCACCATAAACTTACCATTGTACTCGCCAATGGCGCCCGGAGCCTTGTTAAAACCCGGGTAAGGCAAATAAGCGCTTTCGGTCCACTCCCAGCTTTTACCCCAGTTAAACTGGGTAGCGGCTACCTCCCACTCAAACTCGGTGGGTAGGCGCATGCCTTTCCAGGATGCATAAGCATAGGCTTCATAGTAGCTTACGTTGGTAACCGTATCATCAGGATTGAGCTTCTCCAGCCCGCAAAGGGTGTAAACATGCCATTCGCCATCAATCTCATGCCAGTACATGGGTGCAGTTACCTGGTTGGTTTTAACCCAATCCCAGGCTTCAGCATGCCAATGTCTGAAATCCTGGTAGCCACCGCTGTTGATGAACTCCAGGTACTCGCCGTTGGTCACCAAGGCTGTACTGATTTCAAAAGCATTCAGATAAACCTTATGGCGGTTCAATTCATTATCAAAACAAAAACCTTCGCCCTGGTGGCCTACCTCGTAAACCCCTTCTGCTATGCTTACAAATCCTGGCTGTTGCTCAAACTTGGGCGAAACATACTCTTTGTTATAAGCAGGCATTAAAGGATTATTGCCTAAAATGTATTTGATATCGTAATACAGCAATTCCTGGTGCTGCTCTTCATGGTTTAAGCCTAAAATAAACAGCTGCTTAACCTCAGGCGACGGCTCGTGGCATAAAAAGCTGTACATCGCCTCGTCTACATACTCACGGTAACGATAAACCTCAAGCACGGTAGGCCGGCTCAGGTTGCCACGGTCGGTGCGTACTACGCGGGCTCCTACCGTTTCGTAGTAACTGTTAAATACAAAGTTAAAGTCAGCATTATAGTCCTGATAGCCCATAAAATAAGGCTTTAGAATAAAGGTTTCAAAAAACCAGGTAGTATGCCCGATGTGCCACTTAGGCGGACTTACATCAACCACTGGCTGCACTACGTAATCTTCGGTTTGTAAATGGCTGCAAATATCTTCGGTACGGCGGCGCACCTCCTTGTATCGCTCAGCAAGAGTTATGCTATTGTTCACTATCTAAAAAGCGTTTTAAGTCTGAAATTGTTTTGATGCCCAATTTATCTGTTTGTTGTTTCCGCATCATTAAGGCATAGGCATTATTAAAACCAATTGGCTTTAACCACCGGATGTGGTAACGTTTGATAAACTGGTCTTGCACATATTGGTAAGTCTTGTCTTTATCGGCTTCAACCTGCTTTAATACAGCCGGTTGTGGTTGCAATAAAACCAACAAACCTGTTCCGGTATATTCGGGATAAAAATCAATCTGATTATTGGTTAAGGCATCAAAGCAAATTTTGGTACCTCCCAAACCGGTTTTGGTAGCTGCATGGTAAGGAGAATAACCTTCAATTAACATACTGTACATATTAGCCAGTATGTATTGCTCGCCAAATACTTTAGAGCCGATACGCACTGTACCGTTTTTACCGGCAGTGGCTGGCTTGTATAAATGTTGCGCTACCAAAAAATCTTTAGCCACACGTTCAGGTGTTTGGTGCAGGTAATCAGTCCGGTAGTTCAGCTCAGTCATCACCGAATCATTGATACGACCGCTCAGCAGGTTCAGCGTTTTTTCCAGCTCCGGAAATTTCTGCAAAGCATCCTGCCGTACGATGGGCGCTGCATAATAAGGCGGGAATATTTTTTTGTCGTCCTCGAGCACCACCAGGTTATAGGCTTTCAATCGACCATCGGTTGAGTAACCGCTGATGACATCTATCTCTTTTTCAAAAGCCGCCTTGTACATCACGGCATCGTTAATAACGATGGTGTGTATTTTTAATCCGTATTTTTTTTGCAGCCCCAGGTTACCGTCTTCGCGCCCCATAAACTCAGGTGTAAAACCGGCCGTAAGTTTACCTTTTGAGGCCGCAGGCACCAGGTATAAAGCGGCAAGCACTACAGCAACCGCCAACAAAGCATACAATGCAACTTTTAATTTTTTGAAGCTGATTTTTTGAAGCAGCGCCAGAGCCAAATCAAACAAAATGGCCAGCAAGGCAGCCGGAATAGCCCCGGCCAGTATCATATTACTGTTATTGAGTGATATACCCCCGAAGATAAACTCGCCCAAACCACCGGCGGCTATGTAAGAAGCCAGCGTAGCTACCCCAACATTTATTACAGTAGCTGTGCGTATACCTGCCAGTATTACTGGCATAGCCAAAGGCAACTCCACTTTAAAAAGTATTTGCGAAGCACTCATGCCCATGGCCTGCGCAGCTTCTTTCACTGACGCGTTTACTCCCGTAATACCGGTAAATGTATTGCGGATGATGGGCAGCAAGGCGTACAGAAACAAGGCAACAATGGCAGGCTTAGGGCCGATGCCCAACAGGGGTATCATAAAGCCCAGCAGGGCGATGCTCGGTATGGTTTGCAGCACACCGGCCACACCAAGTACCACGCCCGAAAACTGCTTTTTGCGGGCAATAAAAATCCCTAATGGCAAACCGATGATAACGGCAATCAGTAGCGAGATAAACGTGAGCCCAATGTGCTCGAGCGTTTGGGTAAGCAGTTTGCCCGATTGCTGCTGCATGAACTCCCATAAGGTTTGCTGTCCGTTCATGCCTTTACCTCTTTTTGATAATTTGCATAAGCCGACATTAAACCGGTAAAATCAACGGCTTTTAGTTTGCCGCCAGTCAACTTTACATTCACGGGACGCCTGGCATCTTTCAAAACTTCCATGGCTTGCCAAACACTGCTGGCTCCAGTTAAAGAAATATTTTGCTGCCTATCTAACATATCGTCAGGCAAGGCAGCGGCAATAGCGTTTAGGTTTATCGACCTTAACTCTAACTGCAAACGCTGCGATTGCAAAAAATCACTCACAAATGAGTTAGCGGGCTTGAACAATAACTCGCCAGGTGTACCTTGCTGTACAATGCGCCCCTGGTCCATAATGGCAATCTGGTCGCCCAGTTCAAAAGCCTCCTGCACGTCGTGCGTTACCATTACTATGGTTTTGCGCTGCAGTTCGTCCAGCGTTTTAAAGTCGGCTTGTATTTTGGCGCGGGTAATGTTATCCAACGCGCCGAACGGCTCATCCATCAATAAAACCGGAGCATCGGCAATCAGGGCACGTGCCAGGCCAACGCGCTGCTGCTGCCCGCCGCTTAATTCCTGCGGGTATTTTTGCAATACATCCTGCGGTAAATGCAGCTT
>CAJYSL010000033.1 GCA_913777515.1 uncultured Mucilaginibacter sp. | reverse complement strand
GCCGTACGGCCAATGCGGTGAATATAATCTTCCGGGTCGCCGGGTACGTCGTAGTTTACTACCAGGTCAATCCCCTCTACGTCAATACCCCTCGACAGGGCATCGGTACCGATGATGATAGGTAATTGCTTATTTTTAAACTCCAGCAAAATCTCTTCGCGCTCATGCTGGGTAATATCAGAGTGGAAAGCGTTTACTTTAAGTTTAGCCGCTTTGAGTTCTTTGTACAGCGCCTTTACTTTTTCTTTGGTAGATGCAAAAACGATGATACTGGTATACTTGCCGCTGTTGAGCAGCATGGTTAACAGCTTGGTTTTCTGCGCATCAAAGGTTTTATAAATCTGCTGATTGATGCCGCTGGCCGGCTGCGAAATGGCAATATTAACCTGCTCAGGGTTATGTAATATCGACTTAGCCAGGGTACGGATGCGCGGCGGCATGGTGGCCGAAAACATAAGCGTTTGCCTTTTAGTGGGCAAATAACTGATGATACGCATAATATCCTCATAAAAGCCCATGTCCAGCATGCGGTCGGCTTCGTCCAAAATTAAATATTGTAAGTGGTTAAGCTTTAACGCGCCCGAAGCTAAAAACGAAATTAAGCGACCAGGTGTGGCAATCAATATATCCACTTTATTAGTAATACCGCGCTTTTGCTGCTCATAGGCACTACCGTCGCCGCCGCCAAATACGGCTTGCGAACTTATCTCGGTAAAGTAAGCCAAGCCTTCCACCTGCTGGTCAATTTGCTGGGCCAGCTCGCGGGTAGGGGCCAATACCAGCGCGGTAATCTGGTGCTTGGGGTGCGGACCAATTAAGTTTAAAACGGGCAGAAGGTACGAAGCAGTTTTGCCGGTGCCGGTTTGGGCGCAGGCAATGATATCTTTACCCTCCATTACCACCGGTATGGCCATTTGCTGTATGGCAGTGGGTGTTTTATAACCCATGCTGAGCAGGCCTTCGGTTAGCTGCTCGTTAAAGTTGAAGTCTAAAAAAGTCACTTGGTTTACAATAAAACCGCAAGATATAAATTATATCAGGGCTTGAGGTACCCAAAGGTTATAAAAGGTCTAAACCGTCAGTAATTTTACATTGCTGGGTTATTGTTAAGGTGTATAGTGCTGTAATCTACCTGTTTAACAAATTGAACACCTTTTGCTGCAACACATCCATCTCGAAAGGTTTTTCGAGGTAGTCATCAGCGCCAACCTGCTCTGCTTTGGTGCGTACATCCATACTGGCCGATACAATAATTACCGGGATGTCTTTGGTAGAGGCCTGCCGCTTAATCTGCCTGCAAACAGCCTGCCCATCGTGGCCGGGCATCTGTATATCCAGCAAAATTAAGTCGGGCTGGGCTTTGATGGCCTGCATTACCGAGGTGCCATCGTTAACAAACAGCACCTCGTATCCCGACATATCGAGTATTGCTGCTATGGAATCTACAATCGCTTCGTCATCATCTGCCACCAGTATCGTTTTTTGCTTCGTCTCCATATGCGTGTTGTAACAAAAATTAAGCCTGATTTTGTATATTATCCCCCAAACCACGCTGCTGTAAGCGTTGTTTACTGCAAAATTAATACAAACTACACTTAATTACACTATGAAAGCTACCGACGAAAAAGCATTATCAGACTGGTTATTAATCTTTTTAGGCATTGTGTCGGCCGCTTTCGGGTTGAAGGGCTTTTTGCTCTCCAGTCATTTCATTGATGGTGGCGTAACGGGCATCTCCATGCTGGCTGCCGATATTACGGGCGTGCCTATTGCTATTTTAATTTTTGTGCTCAACATTCCTTTTTTGTTCCTGGGCTATAAACGCCTGGGGATGTGGTTTGCCATTAAAAGCTTTACCGGTATACTGGGCCTATCGCTGGCTATCGCGTTTCTGCACTTTCCGGACATGACCTCCGACCGTTTGCTTACCGCCGTATTCGGCGGCTTTTTTATAGGTGTGGGTATTGGTTTTGCCATGCGTGGCGGCGCCGTGTTAGACGGCACCGAGATTGCCGCCCTGCTGCTGAGCAAAAAAGCCCAGCTATTAAAAATAAGCGACATTGTACTGATTTTAAATATCATCATTTTTTTAACGGCAGCCTTCTTTTTAGGGGTCGAAAAGGCCATGTACTCGGTGCTTACTTACATTGCCGCCTCTAAAATGATTGACCTGATATTAAACGGTATTGAGCAATATACGGGCATTACCGTAGTGTCGGTAAAAAGCGAAGTCATCCGCAAAGTCATTACCATGCAGATGGGCCGCGGCGTAACCATTTACCAGGGCAAAAGCGGCTATGGCAAAGACGGCCACGTAAACGACCCGCGCGACATCATCTTTACGGTAGTCACCCGACTGGAAATACCCGCCCTAAAAGAAAAAATACTTAAAATTGACCCATCCGCCTTCATCATCCAACAAAGCATCGACGATACCACAGGCGGCATATTGAAACGGAAGAAGTTGCATTGAGATGCCAATGAGTGAGTGAGTGACTGGTGAATAAGTAAGTTTTAGATAAGCAGTCGAATTAAGGGTATGAGTGTGATTTTTTCAGAGTTGAACTCGCTTAATATCACTTAGGTTAATTGGTCATTGTTGTGATTTGAACTTAATAAGTAAACTAAAAAGTGGAATCAAGAACTGAAATCGCAGCGCTGATAAACAGCGGAGGAGTTGCTCAGCATATTGCTTTTGGCGTACTTACTTGCGAAAAGATGTTGCCTCAGTATGAGCTGTTTCAAAATACACATCAGTGGGGTGATATCCACTTTTTAAAAACGATAATTGCGGCTGCTCATTCAGCGCTCATTAATCCAACGGTTGTTTTGGATGCTGCACCGTGGCGTAATTTACTGGATAGAATATTCCCCGACCTCGATGAGTTTGAAGGTGGGTTCCCGGCACACGCCTTAGATACCTGCATTGCTTTTGATGAACTTTTGTCTTATATCATTTCAAAGGATGGTAGGCATATACATAGCCTCTCTGAATCGGCATTTAACTCGGTAGATATGTATATACAGGAGAAATTAGATTTAGATCCCAGCGACCCAGCGTTGGAAGAGAAAATAGCATCTAATCCAGCTATGTTAACCGAGGAATTAAGGCAAAAAAATGTGCTGATAGCATTGCATGAAACTGTTGCCTTCACACCAGAGCGTTTATCTTTTTTACAGTTATTAAATAATCAGTTTGAATACCTGGGTGATCTTGATCTGATTTATGACTGTTAGCCTTGAAAACTGAGTAGTAATATTTTGTTTTTTAGATGCCTAAATTCAATCCTGATTTGTGATGGTATTTTATTCAAAAGAAGATACTTATATTTTTAAATTATTATTCCTGCCGTTTTTTTGTGACTGCTTGGATAGTGCCATTGCTGCTTTATTATGAAAGAATTAGGGGATAATACCAAGACGTGACCTAAAACAATAAAACGTTAATTGTATTTCCCTTTACATACTACTCGTTTTATCAATATAAACAATCATATCAAAGTTTTTAGCGATAGATAGCTTTTGGCCTTCGGGCGAACTCAGTGCACCGATGCTTCGCATAATGCGCGGCTGGGTCAGGAATTGCTGCAGTACCTTGTTTTGAGATGCCTCCTGAACATCCAGGATAAAGTTTTTGTACCGGCATTGGCCGAAGTAGTATTCATACCACTTATCGGATTTTATTTCGCCGTAGTAGTAGGGTTGGAAGCCCTGCAGTGGTTTGTTTTTAGCAATAAACACATTAACGTTCGCCTTGCCCGAATTAAAATCAGTACCAATCACATAAAACTGCGAACCATATTTTTTGCTCAGATGCGTGCCCATATTGGGATAGTGATAAACCTCGTCTTTAGCAACATGCCCGTTGTGTGCCCACACAATCAGTTGGTTGCCCTTTGCCCGCTCTTTTACCCATGTGGCATTTTGGGCCATGAAATTATCTCTAAACTCTCTTTTATTTTGGTAGTTTAACATCTGGTCGAGCATGTCCACATAGTGCCGGTTTAAGTCCGACAAAGTAACACTTTGGAGTCGCGCCACCATCGACTTAAAACCGTTAGTTTCGGCCTTGGTCAGTTGGGTGTTAAAGGGTTTTGCAAGATAGTCTTGTATCAAACGCTTGTCGTTCTGGTCAAGTTCCGGAACCACGGCCATGAGCCTTTCGAGTATATTGTAATAATTCCGGCACTCGAGGCCGTAAACCCGAACTTTGTCTGCATCGGGCTTATCTTTGTTATATTGTCTCAACCATTTAATCATCGGCGTATTGCTCATCATGATGGCCGTGCCTGCCGTATATTTAACACTATCCGTTTTACCCGTAATGTAATCATCTATATACCCGATGGCAATAAAATCGCTTTCGAACGCAATGGCTTTGTAATTTAAGTTAGTCACCAAAAACCTCACCAGGCGGTCTTTATAATTAAAAACTTCGGCAGTACCGTGGGTAACCTCGCCAAGTGCAATAACTTCCTTATCCTTCAACTTTTCTTTTAAAAAGTCAATGTCTGTAAAGAAGGTGTTCTCATTTTGGATATCGATGGGCTTGATGGCGCTATTCAGGCTATTAATGATGGCTGCGTTTTGCTCTTGGGCAAGTGTTATATCACGGGAAAACGCCAGCAAAATAAATAGTAACAATAAGGCTTTTTGAGTCATGGTTTTGATGAGGTGATGTATTCAAATATATAGTTAGTTGATGAGCAAGGTATCTATTTAACATATATTAACTTTTAAGGCATCTTGGCCTTGAAGGAACGGGAAATACTTTTAGTTTCAGTGATTGATAGCCTATGGCTAAATTATCGAATTGACATATGTTGGAGAAAAATGAAGCAAACGAGGTGGTCAGTTGAACAGCAATAAACATACTCAAACCATGATAGACAGTAACAAACTCCATAGTGCAATTAAAGCCATACAAGATTTAATTATAGAAGCCCGCAATTTGGCGTATTTAAACCAGCCCACCGAGAAGATTGCCGATTTATTGGATGGTGTGGAATATCTGCCAGGGCTGATTTTACTACAAGAAGATAAAACGGAGTGGTTTGAATCTTATCTCGAGGAAATCTGCACAAAGTATAATTACCCGGGAATTATGATTAGGTATCATAAAGGATATACAAAGTAATTGCAAGAGCTTCATGATAAATACAAATTGTTATTTTCGCAATGGGGCTGATATTGATTATATTTCGATACACGAAACGTAGGTAGTCTTGCGCCGAATAAAACACACCCACAACAGTATTTAACAAATTCAATCCCGCAAAAAAGCTCAAATATCCTGCGATATTTGAGCTTTTTTGATGAACGCATGCAAGACAATTGCCTTGCGGCAGCTATTAATACAACTTGTTTACCGGCATGCTTGGCTCGGCTACTTTTCTCCAGGTTTCTCTCCATTCTACAGAATCCTGGCCGGTTTGCTTGCTTTTGCCGCCTTCGGTTAGTAAAAACGTTTGACCGTTGTTTACCACAATACCAAGTCGGTAATTGTAAATTTGATTTCTGCGGCTTTCTTTAACTGCGAACTTAATGGTTTCTTTAACAAGGTAAGTCAAAGGTCCTTTGGCGTCCTTGTAGTCTTCTAACTCAACGTTTGCCCGACCTATTAAACTGCTTCCGTTGGCAGACGCCAAAATGTCTACATAATTGCCATCTTTGTCGTAAGTTCTTAAATGGGTGTAGATTTGGCCGGATGTCGGCGTTCTAACAAACTCCCAGGTGCCTTCCAATTTTACTAAATCTTTCTTTTTGTAATTGGAGTTTATAAATCCAAAATTGAAAAACAGGATGATGAGTGCGAAAAAGGTTTTCATAATTGAGGTTTTTTGGTAAATATGCAATTACGCTAAGGTGATTTATTATCATATATTATCTTATATAGGTTATAATTTAACCTGCATGATGTGATGTGCTATTTTTTTTTCTCTACAAGGTAGCATGTGACCTCTGCTACATAGATATGGATGATGGTTTCAATGGTGACCTAATGTCTAAAAATGCATCTAATGCATCAAAACTTAGCCTTTCCTGGCGGCATCAGCACCAGCGACGTTATAAAAAACAACAGGATAAAACATGCACCTACAAACAGGATATTATCACGAGTGATATTATGCGAAGACATCATTACGGCATATATAATAAGCAAACATGCCGACAATAGCAGTACAACCAAGCTTTTAAGTAAGTACATGTACGAGAATGGTTTTAAAACTGCGTTTTTGAAAAGATAAACTACAGCAATTAGCGATAAAGCACCGGTAACAACTCCTGTTAAAACTTCGCGGCTAATGTATTGCCAATCTGGATTTCGGGCATTTAGTAAGATGAGTACCAACGAATCAATCAGAAGCATTGTAAAAAAAGCACGTAACGCACCGAGCGCAAAACGTTTTAAATACGGCATATTTTAGGTTTTGATGGCTATAGTTATATTGCCTTATCTAAATATAATAAGTCTGATGAATATATTATTTAAAGCGTAATTTAAGCAGCCAGCTTTCGCAGTCCAATAGAGCAAATATGAGCATGATGGGGCCAAAACTATAAATTGAGCATGAAATTATTGTTTTTTCTAATATTAATGCCTTTATTTAATTATCATGTCCCTGCCATTTACGCAGCAGTAGATACAGATGGCGACACTTATGAAAACTCAATAGAAGGCTACAAAAAGAATGAATTTTGGGGTAACTGGTCGATGCCGTTAAGTCACAAACTGGAAACATCTATTGATAAAACTTTTTCAATAAAAGGACGTCAAATAGGGTCAAACATTCAGGATTATAATTTGAACACAGCCTGGTTTTGCAATTTGGGGCCAATATTCCGTCGCAACTATTTTCAATTTACCTTTAGGTTTCCGAAAAATACTTCTTATGCCGCTGCCTACCAGTTTCAGGGAATTTGTAAGGTGTTTAACGGGTATTGCAAGTCAGCAGCTACGTGGAAGAAGCACGGATGGGTAAAAAGAATGCGGGTGCACTATAATGGTACTCCTGTTTGTGAGGTTTTATTAAAGGATACCTGGCATTATCAAAGTTTTAATATCTCCAAGTGTTTTCTTGACTGTCGAAACAAAAAGAACCTGACCGCCCGGCATGAAATAAATAATGGTGACAAGCTTAAGTTTAAAATAGTGGAAATATATCCCGGAACTCAATACCATGACGCCGCTATCAGTGAGTTGTTAGGTGAAGGATGAAGGAATTAAATTGAAATGTTAATGGATGTATTGACTAATTGAATACAAGTGCTTTGTACAAAGAGTGTACATCATGATGACTAAAGCCAAAATAAGTATGCTTAAATTATTGAAGCATACTTTGGATTGCAATAGCTTGGAAATTTTTTTATTGTTGATTCAAGTTTAAACAGGTTGCCTGTAAACTGCGACCATCATCTAAGAACGTGAAACCCCATTTATATCTTATTTGCTTTTTTATCCTTGCAACAGCATGTCATCGCAAGCCTCCAATATACCACCATTGGTATGGCGGATACGTTGATAAATTCGGAACATATATTGGCGATACAACTGCCCGAAAGTTAGTTGTGTCTGAAACCGACGGCATCCTGAGCTATCAATTGTATGAAAACAATAAACTATTAATACAGCAGGACGAGCGAGCCAGCATTTATCAAAATTGGTTTTTATACTTAGATAAGCAACAGAATTTATGGGTAGCAAGCGCTGATATTGGTTTGTGGGTTTGGCTGAAAGAGGCGGGACATTACAGAAAAGTGGATGACGGGAGGGTTCCGAAAGGTTTGATTATGCCACGCCAGTTTTATAATTCATTACCTGAGAGTTTTAAAAGAAACAATTGAAAGAAAGTGTATTTTGTACGCTTAAAATATTATTAATGAGTAAGTTTGATTGCAGGTTTGTTCCGTTAATGACTTCCTATTTGCGTCAAAAGATGAAGATTGTAAAGCATGGATAAACTGAATATTAAAACAAAATTAGACAACGCAATAATACTGGATATCCAAAAAAAGTACGTCGATTCAGTAGCGTCTTACGAGGAAATTATCAGCACCGGTTTCCAACCCTCAATCGACCATTACATCAATTTATCATTCTTATATTGGAGTTTTGCCACAGAACAAATAGAATTTAACTTGCCTAATAACATACCCGATGAAATGAGTATTATAGGTGGAGAAAGATATGGAATGATAATCGAAGAAGGCTTGCAATTGTATGCTAATAGTTTGGAGTTGCGTTTTTGGAAGCAGTATTTTGCTTTCAGGCTCTTTGGTTCGGAATTTACATTTGCTGATTGCTTATTGTTATTCAATATGTTTCCCGAAGACGAAACCCTCGTTCCATATTTTTTTCTGCAATTATTTGATAAAGATACATACAGTAGTCAAATACAGCGTTTGATTGAAATTTGTAAGAGTTGCCCTACAGCGAAAAATCTGTACATACTTTCATTCTTGCCTGTTAACTGAAATTTAGAATTAATTAACGCCCTTGTCCCTCAAAAATCAAATAAGGTATTGTCAAGTTAGCTGATTTAATATTTTACTATTCCATAAGTAAGCATCAACATACTTCAAAACTAACATTGCGCCTGTTGCAACAGAGACTCAAAATCAAGGCTCAGACGTTACGTCAATGCCGGGCAGTTCATGGCATAACGGGCGGAAGCTTTTGTATGTTTTTAAATCTATCCTCTTCATTGATTCCTGAAGCCGATCATCAACAACTTCTACTTTAAAAATAGCATACTCAAAGGCGGCATTGTCGTTCAAGCTTTTTTGAAGCCAGACAACCGACCGGTTGTTCGGGTCGCAGTTGCCATAAAACATCCTGGCAGAAAAATTTAACTGACCGTTCATGTAATCACGTTCGTTACCGGGATAATTGTACCGGGTTTGTTCGGCTTCGCTCTGCATTGGCCCGTCGGACGGGAAGTGGATGAATACAGAAAGGTTTTCGTCGCATTCGTTGCAGTTAGTGCCCGATATTATCAAATAAGGGTCCTTATTTTCGGTATTCAACTGACCAATATAATGCAGATTGAAAAGGTTGGTCGTAAATTGCTTGCCGTTTTTAAAATAAATCGTTTGTCCTTTTATTTGATCAAACACCCATTGGTCCGGTCTTCTTTTTTGAAGCTCGCGAGTGTGTTTTACAAGTGTTGGTTTGCTCGTATGATCGCTTTGGCTGTGGGAAGTACAACTCCCTAAATAAAGCGTGAAAATGATAATTAATAGGCTTTTAAACATAAAAGGCATGTGAAGATAGGGCTGAGTTACGGGAAAATAGCAGTGGCAAATTCTAAGCTTAGAAACAAACTACATCCGGACCGTAAATTAGTAAATTAATGGCAGCATAGGTTGAATTGAAAGCAGTTAAACCCACAAGCCATAAGACCGGCAGAGTTTCCATGCTCCATTGGTGAATTGCCTAACAGTACATATTTGCTATTTTGCGCTCAAACAGCCCTTTAACATTGCCACGATAGACTACAATAAAGCCCGGCCAAAGCCGGGCTAAATAAGGTGATATTTTGTTGTAAACTCCTGCTGATAAACCAAGTTAGTTGTGCAGTGGCTGTTTTTTAAAGCGTTGAGATAGATTTACGACAGGCATTAGTAGTACTGGTGCCGGTTTTTCTGATTTAATCGTTACCGGGGCGGCAAAAGTGGTAAGGCACGATAAGCATCGGTAACGTCGTAAGGGTACAAAACTCAGTAAGTGTTTTACCAATACCGGGCGGCGCATACGATGGATATGGCCTGATTCGCATTTGGGGCAACATACTGTAGTGGAAGTGTTAAAGTTCATTTTGGGGTTGAGGATTGTTTTTTAGATGTGCTCTTCTACGCTGATTGTCACATTTGTGTTACTTGCTCCATGCGGAAAAGGCTTGATTATTCTTGTAAGCTATTAAATGGTGCAACGATTATACATTATAACCTAAATATCACCAAAGATGCACCACATTCTATCAGAAATTTGGGCCGTCGGATGATTGGAGCGGATTACTAAAGCCTTAACTCAACAGGCCTTTCGCCCGATATGACGTACTGCTGTATCAGCGTGGAAAAGAATTTCAACCTAACAATACCTGTGTTCACCTTATGATAGCAGGAATTATGCAATTACAGAATAAATAAGTGCCCTTTACAACACCCTCAAACTGCTGCACCATATTTCGGTGCTGTAACGTTTAATACCGTTTTCATCAACTGCCGAATTGGTTTTTACTTTGCCTTCCACATAAATTAGCTGTCCCTGGCTTAGGCCGGGTGCATTTTTTTGCAGTTGCTGTTGGGCTATCCTAATCTGGTGCTGCTCGGTGTGCCGGGTAGGAATATGGTTTTTCTGGATGCTCTCCTGAGTAGCCAGGCTGAAATAGTAAAAACTCTGCCCGTCGGTTTGCTGCTTTAAGGTAGGATTCAGCACTACCTCGCCAAGTAAAAACACCTTATTGATGCCTGCATTGTTTAACATCGTATCTTAAAATAAAAATGGGTGAGGGGCATTATAACAAAACAGCTGCACAGTTTAAGTAGTGCAGCTGTTGCTTTAAGGTTAATTTATGCGGTTTGGCCGTGGTTGGCACTCAAGGCGGTAATGCGGCTGATGAGGTTATCCAACTCAAAGGGCTTGGCTATAAAATCATCGCAGCCATAATTGCCTAAAGACAATAGCACTTTAGAGTAAGCCGACATAATTACAACCGGCAAATGGCTCGTTTCGGGCGATTTCTTAATCTGGGCGCATAATTCGCCGCCGTTGATGCCGTTTAAAATGTAATCGATTAAAATGATGTCGGGGTTAAAGCTGTCTATGCAACTAAAAATGTTATCCGTATCACTGTATGTTTTTACCTTAAATCCCTCATAACCTAAAACTTCTTCCATAACGTCCAGGATGGCCGGGTCGTTATCAACAATTAAAACGCGTTTCATAATGGGTAAATCGGTTAAACTAACAATTAATCTGTAGTTAAATACTGGTATGGTTAGTAGTGAGAGTATTACAACAGATTGCTTATTATTTAGTTTCTAATTAATTTAACAAAACAAATATACAGCGGCATAGCGGTATAAATACAGGTATAAACCCGTGATTTTAATTGTTATAAACACGTGTTTTGTACAGGTACGAACTACTTTGGGATGTTTGGCCAAACCGCAACTACGCTACATATTTATGCTGTATGGCAAACCTGATGAGTGATGCCGTGTTGCGGGTGCCTGTTTTATCAATGAGATTTTGGCGATGGCCCTCTACCGTGCGCTTGCTGGTAAACAACTTTTCGGCAATCTCCAGGTTAGTGTACCCATCGGCAATAAGGGTAAGCACCTCCAGTTCGCGCTTGGATAGTTCAATAGGTTGTTTATGCTCGTCGGGCGTGCTGGCCATGGGGGCAAACAGTATTTTGTCGAGCATCTTGATCGATATTTCGGCGCTCAGGTAGCGCTCGTTATACTTACACACCTGCCTGATGGCGAACAGCAGTTCTTCGGAACTTACGGTTTTAAGAACATAAGCCTTGCAGCCGGCCTTAAACGCCTGGATGATGTAGCGCTCATGGTCGAGCATCGATAGCACCAACGTTTTTAAGCCGGGGTAGCGCTCATTAATAGCCTCAATAAGTTCCATGCCGTTCATCACGGGCATGTTAACATCGGTAATGACTACGTCGGGTAAGTTGTGGCTTGATTTTTCGAGCAGTTGCAGTACCTGCTGACCATCGGTGGCTTCGGCCACAATGGTCATGTCGCGTTCCTGGTCCAATAACGTTTTAATGCCATTGCGTACCACGTTGTGGTCATCAGCCAAAATAATCTTTATCATACCCCGCCCTTCGCGCTTAAATAATTGGTTAACTGCTTACTATTAAAACAGTGTATTGGGGGTTAACAGCC
>CAJYSL010000032.1 GCA_913777515.1 uncultured Mucilaginibacter sp. | reverse complement strand
AAATGATTTGCTTATTTGCTCTTGTGCAGGCATGATATAAACCGGGCTTATAGCCTCAACAAAAAAATAAAAAAATAGTTAGATTTGCATAGTTGCTCATGAACGATTCGCTATACCACTATATTGATCCCGATTTTAGCCACCTGCAGGTAAGTAGTTATAAACTTTTACTCTGGGTTGGCGAACAGGGCTTTTCGCTGGCAATTATACACCGCAACAAATTAATGGTTTGGCGCAAGCCGGCACCCCTGGCCGAACTTACCCAACCGGGCGAAGTGCAGGAAGTATTAAACTTTACTTACCACGAGGTAATAACGGGAATAAGTTCTCCCTATTTTACTTTAGTCGCTCAAAGCTTATTTAATGCCAGCCAAGTAAAAGACGTAGCGCGTTACCTGGATGTAGCTCCAACAGACAAGGTTTATGCCCAGCCGCTGGATGCCTTAAATCATGTTGTTTTTAAAGTAACAGAAACCATAAGCCAGGCTATCAACCGTTTTGATGCTAAGCAGGCTGTATTTGGCCCATCAGGTTGGATACAGGCCATTGAGGCCAACCAGCCCTCGGTGGATGAATTATACCTGAACATCAACGGCGACCGGGTAGAGATTGCTCATTTTAAAAAAGGCAGGTTAAACCTGTTTAACACGTTTGAATTTACACACGAAGAAGAACTGGCCTATTATGCCGTGTTTGTATGCCAGCAATTAAAACTTGATTTACGCTCACTAAGCGTAAAACTGAGCGGTGATATTGCACCCGGCGATGAGCGTTACCAGCATCTGCTGCAAGACATTTTCGGTAGTGCCAGCTTGAATTCCCTTGCTGTGACTAATGTACCGGATCACTTACCCCAACACCAACTACTGGCTTTAACGGCCCTTTCACTATGCGCATCATTGGCGGACGCTTAAAAGGCTTGCGGCTTAACCCGCCTAAAAACTTACCGGTAAGGCCCACCACTGACCTGGCTAAGGAAGCGCTGTTTAACATATTACAAAACCAGGTAGAGCTGGAAGGCATTAAGGTATTAGACCTTTTTAGCGGCACCGGTAATTTGGCACTGGAATTTGCATCGCGCTACGCCGAAAGTGTAACCGCTATTGACCGAAGCATACATTGCGTAAATTACATTAAAGACAGCGCCCGCCAGCACGGGCTTAATCAAATCAGTACATTTAAGGCCGATGTATTTAAATATTTGGAACTGGAAACCGAGCAGTACGACCTCATATTTGCCGACCCACCTTATGATTTAAACCGCATACCGGAGTTACCCAAAATCATCTTCAGTGAAAATTTACTGGTACCGGGCGGTTTACTGATTGTAGAGCACCAGTCTAACCAAAACTTAAGTAATCATCCCAATTTTACGGAGCAAAGGCGTTATGGCCATTCTTCGTTTTCTTTCTTCAATATGCCTGATGAGGACACTGAGCAAACCCCGGCAGAATAACCAAACAACTGTTATACCACCTTTATACCGTACTTGAACAGCAGTCCGGCCAACCCATGCTCGGCAAAGGAGGCTTTATTGAGTTTGTTTATTTCGGGGTCTATCTGGTAGTTATAGGCGGTAACCAAATTGCAACTGCTTAAATCTGTCCGGTTAAATATAGTCCCGGATAAATCGCACTGGTCAAATTTGGAGCCGGTTAAAATAGCCTGCATAAAGCTTGTTTCTTTAAGCGAGCATTTTATAAAACTGGTTTTAGGCATCTTGCGACCCGCAAATGAGGCAAAATCGAGCATACAACCGTCAAAAGAAACGCTGAACAAAAAGGTGCTGCACTCATGAAAATTTACGCCTAATATCTTGCAATCTTTAAAGGTGACATTACTTAGCGTAGACTGGTCGAATTTAAGAAGCGACAGATTACAGCCTGCAAAGGTGCAGTCGATAAATTTACTGCTGGAGAAATTACTACCCGAAAAGTTGCATTGCGTAAAGATGCAGTCCTGAAACTCGCGGCCGGTGGCTGCTGCTTCTGTATAGTCAAACTTTTCAAAGCTTTTGCCATCGTAGGCGCGTAATTCCATGTTTGTAAAATAATTTTGTTATGACCGCAGTTATATAAACTAACCGACAGCGCCAAAATTGAGAATAAAATTTGTTTTGGTTAACTATTAAAGCACAAATGCGTTATCAGATTATGCGCAGGAAATACTGGTTTATCATTGCAGCAGTTATTGTACTGGTTACCGCCTTTGTAAGTGCGTTGGTTTATTTTTCGTCGAAACCGGCTGCCATAGCGGGCATGAACCCGTTAAACGTACTCTACCAGCATAAAACTATACCGGTAGTAGTTGAAAAAGAAATTAAAGCTGCACTAAGCCACTACCCGGAGTTGAAAGACACCCCGATAGATTTTGTGCTTGACCCGCATACCAGCAAATCCATTATGCTGTCGCAACCTGTTATTTCCAGTTTTTTGAGGGGTCAGCATAACCGCACGTACGTGGTCAAAATTAATCCAAGGTTTGCCACTACCCATAATTCTATTCCCATACAAAATGTACCCCAGGATATATTGATTGGCTGGTTTGGACACGAGTTAGGACACATTAAAGATTATACCACCCGCAGTAGTGTAAACATGGCCTGGTTTGGCTTAAAATACTTATGCTCAGATAAGTTTTTAATGCAGGCCGAACAAAATGCCGATACCTATGCTGTAAACCATGGCCTGGGCGATTACATCATCAAAACTAAAAACTTCATTCTTAACAACTCCGATATTCCGCCCGAATATAAGGCGCGTATACGCCGCTTATATCCGTCGCCGCAGCAAATTGTTGAGCTGGTAGAAAAAATGAAACACCCGCACGAGCATTAATGCTGATGCGCTTTGGCAAAGGCTTCCCATTCTAAAAACTGTTCTTCTTTCATCACCCTTGGTATTTTTACCTGTCCGCCCAGCTTTTTATTTTCTTCGCTCCACTGATGAAATACTTCTACCGGCAGCGTTTGTACTTCTACATCTTTAAGTGCACGGGTACGCGCCACGGCATAGTTCTTATTATTATCCTTCAGGTGCTGGTCTATGTCCTGAGCTAACGCGGCGTTGTCCACCTCTTTGTCGGTACTGATGTACCAACGGTCTATCAGTTCATCGCCGCGGTGTATGGTAGCCACAATAAATTCCTGCATGGCTGCATTGTATTTTTCTTCCATCACCTCTATGGCCTTATTCATTTGCAACACCGAGAGCTGCGAACCTGCCACATTTAAAAACTGCTTGGTACGGCCGGTAATTTTAATTTCGTAGCGGCTTACATCGGTAAAGGTAACCGTATCGCCAATCACATAACGCCAGGCTCCTGACACGGTAGAAATCAGCAGTACATACTCTTTGCCCTCCTCCACATCAGCCAGGGTAATCACTTCGGCATTGGGGGTTACGCCACCTTCCGGGGTAATATTTTTTTCTTCAAAAGGTACAAACTCAAAGTAAATTCCATTATCTACCACCAAAGCCATAGCCGAAGTATCCGGTCGCTTTTGCATCGCCAGGAAACCTTCCGAAGCCAGGTAAGTATCGATATAGATGAGCGGATGAGCCAACAGCTTTTCAAAACTCCGACGATAAGGGTCGAACGCTACGCCGCCGGTGGTATAAACCGCCAGGTTAGGCCATAACTCATGGATATTTTTGAGATTATGCTGTTTGATAATTTCTTTCAGCATCAACTCTATCCAGGCCGGGATGCCCGATAAGCTGCCGATATCCCAGTTAGGTGCCTGCCGTGCTATCTCTTTGATTTTCTCGTCAAAATCGCTGATGCTGGCAATCTCTTTTCCGGGTTTGTAGTAGCCTTTAAACCAAAACGGGATGTTGCTGGCACTGATACCGCTGATTTCGCCGGCCAGGTGACCTTTAATATCTTTAAGATTGGTGCTGCTGCCCAGCATGAGTATCTGTTTTTCAAAAAACTCGGCAGGCAAATCAAAATTAGCCAACGCAGCTACCTGCTGCATGCCCGACCTGCGGATAGCGGCCAGCATATCATCGGTAACCGGTATGGTTTTGCTATGGCTGGTGGTACCGCTGCTCAGGGCCAGGTAATGTGTTTCGCCGGGCCAGGTTACATCATTTTCGCCGTCAACCACTCGCTGCCACCATTGTTCGGCCAGGCTGTCGTAATCAAATATAGGTACAGTTTCGGCAAATACCCTTGCCACGTTAGGGCTATTTAAAATATGCTCAAATTGGTAATGCCTGCCAAACGCCGTGTCTCTAGCCTGAGTAAGTAACTGGTTTAAAACCTGTTGCTGCGCATCGAGGGGTTCGGGGTTTTTAACAAATTTATCAGTAAAGTCAATTGCAGATTTAATGAGTTCGCCGATAATAGCCATATGTTTTTGGTAAGTGTTTACCATTAACAGGCGTTGCCAAAATTTAGTTTATAAATAAATTTAATTGTTATCTCGTAAGCCTTTCTTGCAGCCGGGCAAAAGCTGCACAATTATTACAGGCGATTAAAGTATAAAAATCTACCTTTGCGTAAAGCTATTGACACATTTATGAAAATTGCCCTGTTCCCCGGCTCTTTTGACCCTGTTACCAAAGCCCACGTAGATATTGTAAAACGTTCGGTAACTTTGTTCGATACGCTTTACATTGGCATCGGTGTTAATAGCTCCAAGCAAAGCTTTTTGAGCATTGAGCAACGCCAGCAAATGCTGAGGGCCGTGTTTGCACACGAGCCCAAAATACATATTATAGCTTACGAGGGGCTCACGGTAGATTTTTGTAAAAGCATCAATGCTAATTACATGATACGGGGTATACGTACCGTGTCGGATTTTGAGTATGAGAAAGCCATAGCGCAGATGAACCACGCCCTGGCTCCTGATATTGAAAGTATTTTTATTGTGAGCAAACCGGGTTATTCCTCCATCAGCTCAACCATTGTGCGCGAAGTGCTGCGGCACAATGGCGACGTAAGTCAGTTTATTCCGAAAGAGGCGCTGGAATATCTTCAAGCAAATCACGTTTCAGCAACACATCCATAATCGACGGGAAGGTATTATCAGTTACCATATTAATCTCCCTCTTATTCAACCAACGCACGTCGGTAATTCCTTCTTCAATTTGAGGCTTCAGTTTCTCCTTGCCTTTGTACTTCATTTTGTACCAGTAGGTTTTCTTTAGCACCACCTCGCCTTTAACGGTGTACACGTGGTAGGTATTCACAATCTTTTTACCGCACTCGCCTATTGAAATTCCACATTCTTCTTCCACCTCGCGCACAGCACCGGTACGCGGCTTTTCGCCTTTTTCGAGCTTACCCTTAGGGATATCCCATTTGCCGTTTCTGAAAATGAAGAGATAATCACCTTTCGAATTTTTAACCAATCCGCCGGCAGCTTCAATCTGCGTAACGCTCTTAATTACCTGCTTTAAAAACGCTTTAGCATTGTCGCACAGCACGTAATAGTAAGACTGGTCATTATTATTTACCACTTTAGGATATAAAGTTTTTAAATCAAAAGATTGCTGCTCAAGCGGTTCGTATTTTTCGGGATGTTTGGGTACCGACTCGGTAATCAAAATAACCTTTTGGTTGATAT
>CAJYSL010000031.1 GCA_913777515.1 uncultured Mucilaginibacter sp. | reverse complement strand
AAATAAATAACGAAACTAAAATTGGCATTGTAACCGTTGTTGGCCTGGTTATCTTAATCTTAGGATTTAGCTACCTGAAAGGCAATGATGTATTTTCGGGCTCTAACAAATTTTATGCTATATACCGTAATGTTGAGGGCTTAACCTTAAGCAAACCGGTATTGGTAAACGGTTTCCAGATTGGTCACGTATCTAACATGACTTTACAGTCGCAGAGCGGTTTTACCGTAGTTGAATTTAAGATAGACCCTAAATACCCGATTCCGGCTAATACTCTCGCCCGACTGGAAAGCACCGACTTATTAGGCAGCAAGGCCATTATTTTTGAAATGGGTAACAGCCGCGAGTTAGCCGAAGATAAAGATACACTACGTGCCGACATACAAGGCAGTTTGGCGCAAAGCCTGCAACCGGTACAGCGCAAAGCAGAGTTACTGATGGAAAAGGTTGACTCCAGCCTGGCAGCTATCAATAAAATTTTAAACCCTGAATTTCAGCGTAATGTTGACCGCAGCTTTTTGAGCATTGCCAACTCATTGCAAACGCTTGAGGGTACCACCAAAAAGATTGACCGCCTGGTGGGCGCGCAAACCGGCCACATCAACGGCATCATGACCAATGCTGAGGTGCTGACCTCAAATCTGCGTACCAGTACCGCAAGTTTGAATACAACAACGGCTAATTTCCAAAAAGTGAGTACCGACCTGGCGAATTCTAACATCAAACAAACGCTTGATAATGCCGATAAAGCCATGGCCGATTTACAGGCTACCGTAAGCCGTATCAACAGTGGAAAAGGCTCATTGGGTTTATTGTTAAACGACGACAAGATGTATAACAACCTGAACGAAGCATCGGCCAATCTAAATAACCTATTTATCGACTTAAAGGCTCATCCAAAACGATATGTAAGCTTCTCGGTTTTCGGGCGTAAAGCTGACTAAATGTATAATTAAAATAAAAAGCGAAAGGGTTGATATGGCATTCATATCAACCCTTTCGCTTTTTAAGATATTCCAGCTTTTGTACCTAAGCCATATCGTCACCAATCTGGTAGGTGTTACCTTCAATAGCTAACTCAGTATTAGGAAAAACGCTGCTGGCTTCTTCCAAAAGTTCGTTCAAGCTTTTATAACGTGCAGAAAAGTGACCAATCAGCAATGCCTTAGCATTGGTTTGCAATGCTACCTGCCCTGCCTGCCATGCGGTGGTATGAAAAGTTTTATTAGCCCTGTCGAGCATATTATGCAAAAAAGTAGACTCATGGTACAACATATCTACATTGCTGATTTGGTTAAAGTACCGCTCGTTGTAGATAGTATCTGAGCAAAATGCGTAACATTTGGGGCGCTCGGAGTCAACTGTCAATTCCTCATTTTTATAAACCGTTCCGTCTGCAGCGGTAAATGGTGCACCTTTCTTCAACAACGGGTAATGCTCAACAGGAATACCTAAAGCTTCGGCTTTTGCTTTAATAATTTTGCGTAGGCGTTTTTTCTGCTTAAATAAAAAGCCGGTGGTAGGTATGCGATGGTCGAGCGGAATAGTTTCGACGATAACGTCCTGGTTATCTAAAATTACTTCGGGCGTGGTTGGATTGGTTGCCACAAAATCAAGCGCATAATTCAGTGTAGTTTCCGAATACTTGAATTGTACATCAATAATTTCTTTGAGCGGTGCAGGGCCAAACAGTTTCAGTGGTTTTACGCGCCCATTGAGATGCATAGACGACAGTAAGCCCACCAAACCTAAATAGTGGTCGCCATGTAAATGGCTGATAAAAATATGGTCTATTTTGCTTGATTTAACCTCAAAGCGCAGCATTTGAAGCTGGGTAGCTTCGCCGCAATCTATGAGGTACAGGCGCTCGTTGACGTTGAGCACCTGTGCCGTAGGATTTCTGTTAAATATAGGTGTTGCTGAACTGCTGCCAAGTATGGTTACCTCAAATTTCATAACGGGTAAACACACATAAAGCTTATTTTGCTTCTCTTTTCAGTTCTTTTTCTATCTCTTCCATAAAAACATGGTCAATAGCCTCTTCAACAGTAGGAACAATGGTTAATACATTGTCTAACTGAGAGATGTTGACTAAGCGGGCAACGGCGTCGTTTAAGCACGTTAAGATAAAGCTACCCTCTGCATTTTTACATAAACGGTGGCCTACCAGTAAGCTGCTCAAGCCTGACGAGTCAGCAAACTTTACCTGGCATAAATCCAGTATTATATTACGCTGACCTTCTGTATTGATCAGAATCAGCTCAGACTTTAATTGAGGCGTAATTAATGAATTGAGCTTTGATTCGTTTAGTTTAATCAAAACATACTTTTCATGCTTATCAACAGTGAATTTCATGTTAGAAATAATTATGAGGCTAAGATATAAATTTATTCTCGTATAAATAAAATTACAACCTTTCTAATGCGTGTTTAACCGCATTTTCTACACGTTTTAGTACTTCCTTATTGTCAGATTTTACAAATGGCTTACCTGTAATCTGTTCAAACAACTCAATGTACCTTTCAGATATAGAATTTACGATTTCGGGAGTCATTTCGGGCACAGTCTGACCGTCCTTACCCTGAAAGCCGTTTTCGATTAACCACTTGCGCACAAATTCTTTTGACAACTGTTTTTGCGGCTCGTTATTCTGTTGGCGCTCCTGGTAACCATCGCTGTAAAAATAGCGAGAAGAGTCAGGCGTATGAATTTCGTCTATCAGGTAAATAGTGCCATCAGCTTTGCCAAACTCGTATTTAGTATCTACCAAAATCAACCCGCGCTGTGCAGCTATTTCGGTACCGCGGGCAAACAGGGCCTGAGTATATTTTTCCAATTGCTCATAATCTTCAGCAGAAACAATGCCTTTGGCCAAAATATCTTCTTTCGATATATCTTCATCATGCCCAACAGACGCTTTGGTAGTTGGTGTGATGATTGGCTCAGGCAGTTTGTCATTCTCTTTTAAACCTTCGGGCAGGCTTACACCGCATACTTGCCGCTTTCCGGCACTATATTCGCGCCAGGCGTGGCCGGCTAAGTAGCCGCGTATAACCATTTCTACTTTAAAAGGCTCACACATTTTACCAATGGTAACGCTCGGGTCGGGCACGCTTACCACCCAGTTGGGTACGATGTCGCTTGTCGCTTCTAAAAAATGGGCCGCAATTTGATTTAACACCTGCCCTTTGTAAGGTATTGCCTCCGGAAGTACCACGTCAAATGCCGATATACGGTCGGTCACAATCATCACCAGGTGCTGGTTGTTGATGGTGTATACGTCGCGTACTTTACCTTTGTAATAAGCCGTTTGTCCGGAAAAATGAAATTGCGTTTGGTTGATTGCCTGCATGGGTTAGAGTCGAGATTAAGAGTAAAGAATACAGATGCCAAAGGTAAAAAGTATAGCGTAAAAACAAGAAATCAGGAATTAAACACTTGATGTTAAATTCCTGACTCCTGATTTTAATTTTTTTACTCCCGTTTACTGAATATCGCCGTAGGCTTCCAGTATGCGTTTTACCAGTTTGTGGCGCACTACGTCCTCGCCGCTCAGGTAAATAATTTCGATACCCTTAATATCGGTCAGGATACGTAAGGCGGTGTGCAAACCCGATTGCTGTTTTTTTGGCAAGTCAATCTGGGTAACGTCGCCGGTTACGATAAACTTAGCCGATGGCCCCATACGGGTTAAAAACATTTTTAACTGCATATCGGTGGCATTTTGTGCCTCGTCTAAAATCACAAAGCAATTATCCAGCGTACGGCCGCGCATAAATGCCAGCGGAGCCACCTCGATAGTGCGGTTTTCGAGATAAGTTTTGAGCTTCTCGGGCGGAATCATGTCATCCAGCGCATCATATAATGGGCGCAGGTAAGGGTCAATCTTCTCCTTTAAATCGCCGGGTAAAAAGCCGAGGTTCTCTCCTGCTTCAACCGCCGGGCGGGTTAAAATGATACGCTTGATTTCCTTGTTTTTCAATGCTCTTACAGCTAACGCCACCGCTGTATAGGTTTTACCGGTACCTGCAGGACCAATGGCAAACATAATGTCGCTTTTGGTGATGCTGTCTACCATGCGGCGCTGGTTAGCGGTGCGGGCTTTTACCATCACACCGTTATGGCCAAATACAATCACTTCGCCGGTGCTGCCCGGCTTTTCGTTTTGCTGGTCGGCGGGTTTGGTTTCGATATGCTTGGCACCTAGAATCCGCTCCAAGTCGGTGATGCTTAAATTGTCGTGCTTTTCAACGTGCTGCAATAGGTAACCGAACTTTTCGTTAAAAAAAGCAAGCTCCTGCTCATCGCCCAACACCTTTACTTCACTGCCCCTGGCCACTATTTTTAGCTTGGGATATTGCTTCTTAATGATCTCAAAATGATCATTATTAGGACCCCACAAAACGGCAGGGTTGATATGTTCAATTGATATTTTAAGTTCGTTCAACAGAAAATGATTTTGAGTTGCTGATTCGTTATGGTTAAATTTTTGGATATTTGCACCCGCTGATGCTTTTTACAAGATTAGCAATAAATATTTAATTAAGAATGGCAATATTAACTTTAACAACTGATTTGGGTGATAAAGATATCTACCAGGCGGTGCTGAAAGGCAGCATCCTGAGGGTATTACCCACGGTTAATATTGTTGATATTACGCACTCGGTAGCGGCCTTCAACATACAGCAGGCAGCCTTTATTCTGAAAAATAGCTTTTACTACTTTCCGGAGGAAACCGTACACCTGATTGGCATTGACACGGTGTACAGCGACGAGAACAAGTTTTTGGCCATCCGGTACCGCAAACACTTCTTTGTGGGAGCCGATAACGGTATTTTTTCGCTGATATTTGACGAAGAGCCGGAAGCTATTATGGAAATCAACATTATGCAAGACCTCAAGTTTCTGCACTTCCCGCTATCGGACATTTTTGTAAAAGCAGCTTGTCATTTAGCCAACGGTGGCTCATTGGAAGAAATTGGCGAACCGGTAGCCGGTATCGAAAAACGAATGCTATTACAGCCTGCGGTTGAGCGTAACCAAATCAGGGGGATGGTGATTTACATCGACTCATTCCAGAACGTCATCACCAACATCACCAAAGACTTTTTTAACCGGGTACAGCAGGGCCGGCGTTTTACGCTTTACTTTAAACGCAACGAAACCATTACCCACCTGAGCTGGCACTACAACGAAGTTCCCGAAGGCGAAAAACTATGCCTGTTCGGCATCAGCGACCATCTCGAAATTGCCATCAACAAAGGCAACGCCAGCGGCCTATTAGGGATGAATTTAGGCGACAGCGTGATTATTGATTTTCAGTAGATATTTTAGTGGTTCATGGTTCATGGTTCATGGTTCATGGTTCATGGTTCATGGTTCATGGTTCATAAGGTAAGTTGATTGACGATGTTTTGGTTTGGAAATCCCTTTCAACTAATCAACCAATGAACCAACCAACTACTCTACCAATAAACCAACTACCTAAATACATTCAAACGTCAATTTTACAGTTGTATCACGGCGAAGCGATGCATAAACCTTAAATTTACACATTAAATTGTTGAGGAACTAAATAAGTTTATGGCACGAGCACGACTGAATAGTGGGAACGCATCAGAAAAGGAATTACCTAAAGCTAAGATAAATAAACAAAGCCTGCAAAATGTAAGCAGGCTGTTGAGTTACCTTAAACCTTACAAGGGCAAATTTATAGCCGGTCTGCTCTTTTTGTTTATATCGAGCCTGGTAGCGCTGGTTTTTCCGGCTATACTGGGTGCTTTAATAGATGCTGCTCAAGGCAATTACAAGTACAAGTTTTTACCCCCTACACTCAACGCCATTGCTATAACCGGCTTTTTTTTGTTGGCAGGACAGGCGGTAGTGTCATTTTTCAGGGTGGTGTGGTTTGTGCAGGTAGCGGAAAAATCATTAGCTGATATACGCCGCGATACCTATTTTAAACTCGTTACCCTACCCATGAATTTCTTCGCCAATCGCCGGGTGGGTGAACTGAACAGCCGCATTTCGGCAGATTTATCCCAGATACAAGATACCCTCACCACTACCTTTGCCGAGGTTATCAGGCAGTTGGTGTTGATGGTTGGCGGTATTACTTTGTTGGTTGTGGTATCTATCAAATTAACGCTGGCGGTTTTGGCCGTTTTACCGGTTTTGATTGCGTTTGCTGTAATTTTCGGCCGTTTCATCCGCAAACTATCACGCCAGGCACAAGACAAGCTGGCCGAATCAAACACCATTGTTGAAGAAACGCTGCAGGGCATTGCCAACGTCAAAGCTTTTGTAAACGAGGCTTTCGAGGCCGGTCGTTATGACCGCAACCTGCGCGATGTGGTAAGTATTGCCGTAAAGGGTGCCAAGTTCAGAGGTATCTTTGCGTCGTTCATTGTGTTTTGTATGTTCGGCACCTTTGTGGGTGTTATCTGGTATGGTTCGGTTTTGGTAAGCCGTGGCGAAATGCACACCGGCGACCTGACTACCTTTATCATGTACTCCATTTTTGTGGGTGCTGCCATGGGTAGTTTCCCAGATTTGTATGCCAACATCCAAAAAGCCATAGGCGCCAGCGAACGTGTGCTGGAGATTTTAGCAGAACAAGGCGAACCTATCTCTATCCGCGAGAGCGATAATGTAATTAAGCAACGCATTCAGGGCAACCTGACATTTAACCATGTAGACTTCCACTACCCGTCGCGCCCGGAAATTGAAGTATTAAAAGATGTTACCTTAAATGCCCGGGCTGGACAAAAAGTGGCTATTGTAGGGCCAAGCGGTTCGGGCAAATCAACTATGGCTGCACTGGTTTTACAGTTTTACCACCCGCAAAGCGGCACGATGCTGTTTGACGGGCAACCGGCCGACAGCTATGCACTTACCGATATACGTAACCAGGTAGCTATTGTACCGCAGGATGTATTACTGTTTGGCGGCAGCATACGCGAAAACATTGCCTATGGCAAGCGCAGCGCTACCGAAGAAGAAATTATGCAGGCGGCCAGAAGAGCAAACGCTCACCAGTTCATCAGCGGCTTTCCTGAAGGTTATGATACCATTGTGGGCGAGCGCGGCGTTAAATTATCTGGCGGACAACGGCAGCGTATTGCCATTGCACGTGCCTTGCTTAAAAACCCATCCATTTTAATATTAGATGAAGCTACCTCATCGCTCGACTCAGAATCAGAGCGTTTAGTGCAGGAAGCCTTGGAAGAATTAATGAAAGGCCGTACCTCAATTATCATTGCACACCGATTATCAACGATTCGTGAGGCTGATAAGATTGTAGTACTCGAAAAAGGCCGTATTATTGAAAGCGGAACGCACGATGAACTGATTGGCCGTGAAGAAGGTTTATACCGTTACCTGAGCCAATTACAGTTTGATACGAGCGCTCAAACCTGATTTATTGGGTTAGCTGGTTAATGCTTTTAGGCGTTTGTACATAACGTTGTTTTGATTTGATGCAAACCAAAAGCCCGATTAACCATTTGAACCAATAGACAACTGAACCAAAGGACAAGAATGAATTTAACTATACACGGGGCAGCCCGGCAGGTTACCGGAAGCATGCATTTGCTGGAAGTTAACCAATATAAAATACTGATTGATTGCGGCCTGGATTATGAAAAAGACCGCAACATACAAGCCAACGAAGATTTTCCATTTAATCCGGCTGCTATTGACGTGGTAATTCTTACCCACGCACACATCGATCATTCGGGTAATTTGCCTACGCTCATCCGGATGGGCTTTGACGGGCAAATTTTATGTACCCCTCCTACCGCCGAATTAGCAGAACTACTGCTGATGGACTCGGTAAGCATCTTTTTAAACAAGCAACATAAAGGCCGCAAACACGGCCGGGGTCGGTCGCATCAAAACCGCCAACCGTTATACCTGCAAAAACATGTGATGGATACGGTTGAGCGCATGGTCACCATCGGCTTTAATAAACCCTTCAGGCTAAATGGCGACATTGAGTTAACCTTCGTACCCGTAGGCCATTTATTAGGCGCTGCCGCTGCGGTTTTAAAAATAAACGATAACGGCCAGGAAAAAACCATCGCTTTTACCGGCGACATCGGCCGTAAAAATTATCCGGTACTTAACGACCCGCAGCCTTTGCCACCGGTTGACTACCTGGTGTCGGAATCTACCTACGGCGGCCGCTTACACACCCAGGGGCAAACGGTTGAAGAAGTATTGATAGATACCATTGACAAAGCCTGCATTAAAGAATCCGGCCGTTTAATTATCCCTGCGTTTAGCATTGGCCGTACGCAGGCATTGGTATACTCGCTTAACAAAATATTCAGCAACGGGCTGCTGCCGCCGGTTAAGGTGTTTGTGGATAGTCCGCTGGCTGCTGTGTCAACCCAAGTATTCCGTAAACATCATGCTTTGTTGAATGAGGAGGCGCAGAAGTTTTACCGGCACCGCGGTGATGAGTTTGAGTTTGATAACCTGACTTATGTAGAAAACCTGAGAGACAGTAAGCAGATATCTAATTACTTTGAGCCTTGTATTATCATTTCCTCGGCAGGTATGCTGGAGGGCGGACGTATCCAAGACCACTTGTATAACAATATCCAGAACTACTACTGTACCATTTTATTCATCGGGTATTGTGCCAAGGGTACATTGGGCTATCGCCTACTGCGCGGTGACCCTATTGTGCATATTAAAGACCGTGAACTGGCGGTGTATGCCACCATCAAAAAAACGGACTTATTCAGCGCTCACGGCGACCATAACGATTTGGTTAATACTGTAAAACAGCAAAAACCGGATAACCTGAAACAGGTTTTTCTCGTACACGGCGAAACAGAAAGTATGCAGGCCCTGGCCGACACCTTAACGCAGGACGGCTACCAGGTAAACATGCCCGAAAAAGGTGTGACTTATTTGTTATAAACTGCTTATCTTTAAGTCGATTTACATTAACGGTTATACCAACAAATGAATATGCTTTTACGCCTTAAGCCTTCACACGCCTTAGTAGCCATTCTTCTGGTTTCGTCAACCGCATTATTTTCTTGCGGAAAAGATGCTGACCCATCAGTGATTAAAGTATCATCTACACCTATTGAAGGTGTTACGCCTAATCCAGGAACAGGTAGCGGTAGTGGAACGGGAACTGGCAGTGGAACCGGAACAGGCACAGGAACTGGCAATGGAACGGGTACAGGTAGCGGAACAGGCACTGGAGCCGGTACTGGCACCACCCTTACCGTTAATAGCAATGGCGATGGTGGCGTAGCTATAGGTGCCGCTGGCACTGTTATTTTTAATCTGAAGGGTATTAAATATACTTTAACCACATCAAATACTTATGCGGTTGGGGGTGCCATCATTACCATAAACAACAGCAGCGGGACTACCATTTTTGGCATGGCCAGCAATCCTACGAGCGCCGTTCAGTTTCAGATGGGTGTTAGTTCAGCAGCTACCGGTGTTTATAACGTAACCGTTGGCGAAATTGTACTGGCAGACGGAACGTCTTACAGCATAGCCAAAACTTCACCTGTCGGAAAAATGAATTTCAATACGTTTGATGCTTCAGGCCCCTCGGCACTGGTTTCTAAAGGCACATTCGACGTTTTATTAATTAACGACAAAGATGTGACGGACATTCAGCGCGTGAGCGGTTCATTCAACGTTCTATAAAACTTTACAGCTTGTAAACAAGGGCGGCTCAACTGTATCAGTTGAGCCGCTCTTGTTTTAGGTCTATTTATAAGCTATTTCAGGCTGTTGAAATGGTTGATAATCAATGTGGCCAGTTCTACCCCTATTCTTTCCTGTGCCTCGTTGGTGGATGCACCGATGTGAGGAGTTAAGGAGATTTTAGGATGCTGTAACAAGTCAGTACGCGGAGTAGGCTCGTTATCAAAAACGTCTAAACCGGCAAAGGCTAGTTGTCCGCTGTTAAGCGCTTCCAGCAAAGCATCCTCGTCAACAGTACCACCACGTGAGCAGTTAACCAGGCCGGCGCCTTTTTTCATCATCTTAAATTCGGCAGCCCCAATTACCGGCTCAGGGCTAAAAGGTACATGTAACGAAATGAAATCACTTTTTTCAATTACTTCATTCTTCCCGGCATATTTTACCGGAACGTTTACCTTGATGCCACCGCCTAATTCTAACTCCAATTCGGTAACCGATGGGTGTACGTCAAACGCCAGCACATCCATACCCAAACCATAAGCTATTTTGGCAGTTTCGCGACCTATGCGCCCAAAACCCAAAATACCAATGGTTTTACCCCGCAGCTCAATGCCTTTGGCGTACGCCTTTTTTAAATCATTAAATTTAGTGACGCCCTCCACCGGCATTTTGCGATTTGCATCCTGCAAAAATCTGACACCGGTAAATAAATGAGCAAATACCAGTTCAGCCACCGAGGCAGACGAAGCCGCCGGCGTATTGTGTACAGCAACCCCTTTTTCTAAGGCATAGTCAACATCAATATTATCAACACCTACGCCACCACGGCCAATCAGTTTTAAATCCGGGCATTGGTCAATCAACGCTTTGCGCACTTTAGTGGCGCTACGCACGGTAATGGCATCATAAGCCTGTAGTTTTACAGGCAATTCATCCTGAGGTATATGGTTAGTATCAACAACAAATCCGGCTTCTTCAAGCATTTGCTTACCTACCGGGTCAATACCATCATTAGCAAGTAGTTTAAACATAA